>JAEOSA010000039.1 GCA_016840595.1 Candidatus Hermodarchaeota archaeon
CATAGCAAATTGAGCTATTTATATACGCCATACTCAAGTAGTGAAAGGTCTCATTTTCTGAGGGTCCAATGACCTTCAATGTTTGATCAGCAGCAGAAAAATTACCAACACCACCAGGAAAATACTCCATAAATGCCGTTTTATCAAGAAATGTTCCGTAGGTATTCCAACCCGCATAGTCCATGTCATTGAAATTATCCCCAATCACTGTCGTCGCCCGCACTGTGTCCGGAAACGGCAATAACATCGACACCAACCAGAACACAGCTATTGCAACCAGCGGAACACTCAACTTTCTCTGTTTTACCATCAAGTTCGTACTCTCCTGAACTTTCGCATCCACCCTTCCACCAAGGAAGGAACGTATTCACACCTTTCTCCTTAAAACCTTAAAAATTCGCTATTTCTAATAAAAATCTTTAATGAATCCTACACAACCCACGATTTTAACAGTGGTCGTCCAGCCAACACGGCAATTAACTTACCAAAATAACAGACCCGACTCCTTACCGCACAAGCATCCAGCATCCTCATCTGAGAGGTTGTACAGGTAATCACCTGTTGGTTTCAGTAGCCTGATCCAACATCATATGAGCTATATCATGACACGCTGCGCGCTGAAAATACTATTCCTGCTAAAAAGGAGGGGCGTAGGGCGAGTGCCCTACAAGCACCTGATTACGGTCGTCGTCGGAAGTAGAGGATGACGAGGACGATGATAACGATGAGTTCGATGGCACTGATAGCAATCAAGGGCAGCGTGAAGTCAGGTAGGAAGAGGTATAGAGTTGTTGTAATGGGCGGAGGTGGAGGAAGCATGTAGTCATATATTAGCACATTATCTATGGCTTGACCAGTTAGACCTGCAAAGATGAAGTAACCAGAAGGGATAGTAATGTTGTCCTGTCCTGACATGCGGAGAGTTCCGTTGATATAGACATTGAAATACCCGGTGGAATTTCGGGTCACATCGAAGTGGGTCCAGCAATTGTTCCATGAATACGAAGGTGGTCCAACATCATACCTTCCAAGACTGGTATGTTGTGTCCCAACAAGTCTCCAGAAGTCAATCGTTGGCTGCCCGTAAGGACTTATGCCTATATCATGTGTGATCATCACAAAGGCGTAACCGTAATTCCGACCTGGACCTGGAATTGTTGAAATTTCCGTTGTTGGATTATAGTGATCAGTAATTAGCTGAACAACGCACTCAGCACCAGGAGTGTCGACTATAAACAGGTCGAAGCTCCAGGTGCCGTAATTCACTGAGTGATTAAGGTAAGCCACATTCATGTACTGCAGATCCCAAGTGGTTTCTGATCCGTTGACCCTCAATGTTTGATCCGCAGCAGTAAAATTACCGACACCCGCATCATAATACAGGCGATCGGTTCGATTGTACATTATTCCGCAAGTGCCCCAGTCATCATAGTTCATGTCATTGAAATTGTCTGTGATGAGTTCTGTTGCTTTAACTGGGTCTTGGAATGGAAGTTGTAAAGATAACACCAACAGAAGAGTGATGGGAACGAGAAGAGTTGTCAATCTTCTTTGTTTTACCAACAATTCTAATATCTCCTTGTTTTCTCCAATTCATCCTCAAGGGAGGGATTGTGTCCACACTATTATCGTGAGCCCTATAAATCTTCGATTTTATTAGTAAATTTGCAATTTGGTTATTTACATAAACACTTTAAGCCTCCCCGTCGCTACACATCATCGCTTTTTTTGCCAAAGAAATAAGGATCTGTACGAAACTATTTTTTCTATGTTCTTTCTCATTTGAGAAAAAAGGTTCAGTAAGGCTTGGGTTTGTGAGTAAAAAGATTACTTTACTCCAATTTATATCCAAAGCGTCGCTAGGCTGGTCACCTTTGATAACCTTGTTTCATAAATTTTAATTCAGGGACCGATACCTCCATTCAGTATTCGAAAGAGGATAGTTGGAAACCCAAAAAGAGGTAAAAGCAAGTCAATGCCAAGCACTATTAGTACAATCCCACCAATACGTACAATCCAACGTGAGGCTTTCTCATAGCGTTCTCCCAATATTTGTTGACCATTAGCTATCAATCCGCCTGCAATTATAAGGGGCGTGCCATATCCAAATCCAAAGATGAAGAGTAATCCTGCACCAACAAACAAACTACCACTGAACATTATTAGAATTAACACGGCTCCAAGCATGGGTGTAACACAAGGAGTCCAAACAAATCCAAAGCTCAATCCTAATATGAGGGCTCCTACGGGACCAGAAAAACGCGTGATTTTTTCTTGAGGTATAAAGCGACAAGTATATTGTTGGATAACTCCTAAAAGCATCACACCGAAGACGATCATGATGATACCAAGAACAGCATAGGTGATTGCTACAGAAGGTAAGAACATTCCGATTAATACAGCTGCAGCTCCTAGTAGAGAAAATACTAAGGAGAGACCAATAGTAAAAATAATTCCCGAAGTAATTCCTTTCCAAAGGCTATTAGCACTTCCAGCAATAAAACCGAGATACACCGGAATTGTCGCTAAAGAACAAGGACCAAATGCAGAGACAATTCCCCCAAGATAAATTATTAACAATAGTAAGGGAGACAGCAAAGAATTCTTCCTCCTGGTAACTTCTCGACAAAGGGTAAAATCAATGCAAGTGAAAAGACGGTTCTATTCAACAAAGCATTGATTTCATCTCGTAATACTGAAGCTGTAACTACACCCGAGTGACGGTTTCTTAAATATCCATCTTGGTCAATAATCACAAGGGTTGGAATAAAGCGAGCACCATAATCCACTCCAACGCCGTCTGTATCTCGGGCCACGAGCCAATCTATATTATGATCTAATGCAAATTGACGCAACTGACCATCACTATCCCCTGAAACACTAATTGAAATAATTTGAATATTATCTCCAAATAAATCATTGATTGAATGCAGGTGTTCAATTTGCTCAATACAAGGAATGCAGGTTGTCCCCATTAAATCAAGAACAACAACTTTTCCAAGAAAATCTGAAAGAGAGAAATCTTCACCATCTATACTAGTCAACGAAAATCTTGGGGCTTCTGTGATGTTTGTTCCATTAGAGTCTGTTGGAACACTCGGTGGGGTGCTCAAGAAGAACACTAATGCACCACCAACGCCAATACAAATTATCACAATAACTAGACCAATGATCCACGGAAAATTCTGGGACGATTTTCCATGCTTTTTCTTGACTCTCCGCTTCTTACGCTTTTTCTCTTTTTGCTGTTTTTTACTTTTTTTCACCATGGACAGCGAACCTAAGATTTTTTGGTGTGAAACACCTTCTTAGTTGGAGGATTCATCACTTTTTTTGAGTAAGTCGTTTTGTATAATCTAATCGAAGATGGAGCGTTACAAGACTCCCTGATATTTCAGGGACTCTAGTGCCAAATAAAAATAATTAGTGCATATTAATAGTGTTTTTTGTTGTACCTAATTTCGAATCGATGTACTGGCAAAAAATAATTAAACACTATCAAATGCAAATTCGGTCCCTTTTGGAAAATAATGATGGTCGAAAATCCCAGCTGCCAATTTCTAGTCAAGTTTTGAGTAATATGTTTTTAAAGTTTTAACAGCATTATTTTTGGTGATTTTTTTTGAGTAAGAAGGTAAAATTCGGCATGTACATTGCGAATCATGGAATTACAAGTAATCCTCAAGATTATGTCAAGTTAGCTAAGAGTGGAGAAGAATATGGGTGGGATGGGTTCTTTTTATGGGATCATGTTTTCCTCCCGTGGGCACCAGATCAAGCTGTATTGGATCCATGGATTATATTGTCTGCTATAGCTACTCAAACAAATAATATCACTATTGGTACAACAGTATCACCATTAGCAAGAAGACGACCAATGATAATAGCACGAGAAGCAACTACAATCGATAGACTTTCGAGTGGAAGATTTATTCTTGGTGTGGGATTAGGAGGGACAGCAGAACTAAAAGCGCTAGGTGAAGAGGAGAACCCTAAGATTCGAGGAGTTATGCTTGATGAGTCTTTACTAATTCTAAAAGGGTTGTGGTCTGGAAAACCCTTTACTTTTGATGGAAAATACTTCAAAATAAACGAACCAGTGAAATTTAAGCCAGAAGGTAAGATAAAGATCTGGGTCGGAGGTGAATGGCCAAACAAAAGACCATTTCGACGGGCTGCGAAATATGATGGAATTTTTCCATTGAAAGCTGGATCTGATCCCTCATTATATCCTCAAGATTATCAAGAAATTTTGAGTTATATTGGAAAGTATAGGAAATCACTGGACTCATTTGATGTTGTAAAAAGTATAGTAACCGTTGGAGACAAAGAGGAAGATGCTTATATCCATGATTTCATGGACATCGGTGTTAATTGGTTATTAGAGGCTTTCTGGTCAGAACGGTGTTCTTTGAAAGAAATTCAAAAGAGAATTGAACGAGGTCCTCCAGAATAATTTTGGCGTACAACTATTTCGAAAATCGTCAGAGCTTCGGAGGTCTATGGTCTTTCCATGGGCTTTCATTTTCTAGTTGGGCAGCTATACTATGCCTTTTTATCAATCTTGTTGGAATAACATTCGATTACTTGCTTTCCTGGGGATTAGTAAATGAAATTGCAGTTTACTTCATTTTTGGGAGTTTTGCTTTTATTAGCAGTGCTTCCTCTTTACACTCTTACAATTCCAGTTCTCCCTCCGACGATTGATACCGCAAGTAATACAAATGCACCGTCTGTTCAAGTTCCTGGAGCAGACAGTTTTAACGAAGATTTCACGACCTCTACCTATCGGGATGGTGGATTAACCACGGTATCGGGATGGGGAGGGTTTGCGTCTGGAACGCTTACGAACACGCGTGACTACAGCGTAGCATTCTTAGCTGGTGTACCCACCGGAGGGATTTGCTATGATGTCGATGTTCACGGACGGACACTCTTTGCTTCAGTCACGAATCCGCCTGCGAGCGCGGATATGCAGATATATGACATCTCCAATCCCGCAATAATCACCCTGCTTTCCATGAGCTCGGGGTGGAATTGGCAATCGGTTATCGAAGTGGCAGGTGATTGGGCGATGATGTCCAGTCTTCAACCTGGCGATGGTATTGGCTTTTATAATGTCACCAACCTCCGCCAGCCCATAGTCGATGCGGCATGGGGTACTTTTCCTGGTAATGTCACCGATATGGAGATTCAAGGACACTTCTGTTATATCGCTGTCAACAATTCAGCGAGTGCCCAAGGCTTTGTCATCGTCGACATCGAAAATCCACAGGCTCCCACAATCCTTCCAACGACCTATCCCACGTCAACCTGCCAGGGTCTCGCCATCGATGGTCAAATCGCATACCTTGCAGAGGGTCCCATGGGGATCACCCTTCTGAATATCTCCAATCCTTACGCAATAGTTCCGATTGCTCCATTACCGCTCCCTGCGGCGATGGCCATGGATATCCTGGTGGATGGTGACATCGCCTATGTCGCCTGTGGGTATGATGGTATTTTCGTTGTGGATTGCAGTGGACCTCCTGCCCTCATTGGGTATTGTGACACACCTGGAATCGCCCGGCGACTCGCATTACAATCGAATACGCTCATTGTGGCTGATGACTTTGCTGGCGTCGAATTCATCGATGTCGCTGATCCGACGAATCCATCCTTCTTCTACGGATTCTTGCCTTCTGCTCCTGCGTATGATATCGATCTTTATGCAGGAGATGTCGTCGTTGGTACTGCAGCAACTATGGAAATTTGGCGTGTTGCAGGAGATACCATGGGTGTCAGTGGCTTACAATTAATGTCAGCTTGGAGTCTCCCATGGAATCACACGGACATACGTGTCGTAGGAGGTATTGGATATATCGCCGCAGGTCCTGACGGCTTCCACACCTGTAATCTCAGACATTCGCACGCCTTTGGCACTATGGATAGCTATCCTGATCCTGGTCGGTTTTACCGAAAACTCGATGTCCAAGGCAACTATGCCTATGTGGCTGACTACGGAGCAGGTGGAGGTGTTCGCGTCTTTAACATTGCCGATCCTAACAACATCCGGCTCGTAGATACCTATGCACTTGCTTTCGCAACGGATGTCTTTGTGCACGGAGAAGTCGTCTTTGTGTGTAACGGGAACAATGTCGAAATTCTCAACGCGTCCTCACCCTTTAACTTAAGCCACATCCATACAATTTCTGGATTAAGCAATGCTACTTCCTGCTGGGTCCAAGGCACAACCCTTTATGTTACCAGCGACGCTGCATGGTGGTTCTACGATATTACGACTATAGCGGCACCAATTCTCCTTAATGGTTGGACCATGGTGGGCCCGATTCACTATGACTGGTATATTGACGGAGATGTAGGTTACCTCGGAGATCTCGGGGGTAATGCCTATGTCCTTAATGTCACAGATCCCGGCACTGCTATCCTTTCGTCTGTTGTTGGTTCACCAACTTTCCAATTTTGGGGTTTTGGACCCTACATGGTTTCAGCGAATGGTACGGCAGGAATTGGGCTCGTTAATACGACGAATATCCTATCTCCTCTTCACATGTCAGGATTGTCATCTCCTGGGAGTATGGAATCAGTTCACATCTCAGGCGATTACGTCTATGCATGCGGTGAAACATATCTTCTCATCAGTCGTATCTACGAAGGCGCTGCTTCCAACTTCTACACTGGCACGACTTCAGCGGTTTCACTGGAAGTCGATTCAACGGACGAACAAATCGAAAATGCTACTGTAACTACGCAGAGCTGGATACCCGCCGGCACCCAAATTCTTTACGAATTATCCGCTGACGGCGGTGCTCATTGGGAAATCGTGACCCCCGGCATCGAGTATAACTTCATGTATTCTGGAAATGATCTACGCTTCCGCGCCAACATCACTAGCACTTATACCGATATCTCCCCGCATCTCTACGAAATCACCATCGACTACGAATACAACGATATTCCTTCCACACCAGTTTTAACCGATCCCGGTATAACGGATGACGATGGCAACTTCGACGTCACCTGGAGCGCCAGCACCGACGATGGGACCATCGATCACTATGTCCTCCAAATGAGTGACTCCTCCGGTTTCAGCATCATCCTGGACAGCTGGACTCCAACGGGAACAAGTCAACCCATCACAGGATTATCCAACAACACCTACTACTTCCGCGTTCGTGCTGTTGATGATGACGGTGCATCAAGCCCATGGAGTAGCATTGAATCCATCGAAGTAGCTTTTCCACCACCACCGCCACCTATCCCCGGCTTCCCGGCTGCGGCAATAGCAATAGGGGTGGTTATCGGGTTGGGTGGAGGCATCGTGCTGCGTCGTCGAAAACACTCAAAGTGAAGGTTGTCTTAAGACGCCGTCAGGCGTCTATCCTCCCTTTTTTTAACTATAGAAAACAGAGTAAAATCCAGTTCCTAACGAGGGAAAAAAAGTTCGGTAGGGCTTGGGTTTGTGAGTATAACAGCGATGGTCGTACAACCAATGCACTCTCTTCTAATGTTGTTGAAGAAAAGAGAAAATCATTGAAGCCAATCTATCCTCTAAAAGTTATGAAATCTTCGAGCATGGTCAATACCTTCCCTCGTTCTGGTTCTTCGAGTTCAGAATTAACGAGGTTTAGAACATCTTGAACGGTGATTGTTTCACTCGAGTATGAAAGCCTCAAATCGGTGAAATCTGCGTCAAGAACAAGAACCTTGTCTTTCCCTTCAATGTTGTCCCAAGCAGGCCAATTTGGCAAGTCAGTATGATTAGGATTCCCAGTTCTTGCAAAACTCGCTAGATAATTCATGCACAAGTCTTTCAGTTTTTCACGACCAATCTGGTTATCCTTGGTGTGCGTTTTTCCTATTAAAAAAGCAAAATCTGACCCACTTGTTCCCAAGAAGAAGGGTAATTCAGATCCATGATAAGCTCCCAATTCCTGACCTTTGATTTTTGGTAGGACACTCACACCTTTATCATCAGGACTTCCCCAGTCAAACCTGTATGCATAAACATGGATATTGCTGTTTGCAGTCATTTTGGTTGCTGGTTTATGGACACCGTTTGCACGCCATAACATGGACTGATAATCCCAAATCCTAGGACTCAGATGAAGATCTTCCATGAATTGACCAAAGAGTTTCATTTCATCCTTTGTGCAACCTATAATCACTGGCACCATATTTGCCCATTTCCCAGATGAAAAAACATCGTATCCCTCTGCAGGTATAACTGTTCCATCAGCAATAATAGATCGCCATTGTGCCATTCCTAAAACCATGGTAGGAATGTTCTTTGTAATTGTGAAGGCAGATTTTGAAAGTAGATATGTTTTAATCTCAGCATCTTGCATTTCTCTGATGTGCTTTAAAGCCTCTTCTTCATTTGCAACTTTTCGATCACTGATAAGAAGGGCAACCAGAAGTCGTTCACTTTGGGCTATTGCTTCTTCAATGCTGCAAACCGACATTAGACCACTTTCAACAATAGCTCGATGGAAAAGTCCATTTGCAGAGGGAGACACCAAGAGTGAAAGTACATTGAAAGCTCCTCCAGACTCACCCGCAATTGTGACATTATTTGGGTTACCCCCAAATGCTCTAATGTTATCCCTAACCCATTCTAAGGATTTCACCAGGTCTAGGGTTCCATAATTACCGCTCTGGTCTTCGGGAGAACCAGAACCTGTCACAGCGGGGTGCTTGAACCAACCCATTGCTCCGAGTCGGTAATTAACGGAGACATAAAGCAAGTTCGATTTTTCAGCCACAGAATTACCGTAGTAGGTTGGTGTGTTAGATGACCCAATGGAATTACCTCCCCCATGAATATACAAGTAAACAGATAGTTCAGTTTCCGAGCTCTTAGGGCGCCATATGTTGAGGTAAAGACAGTCCTCTGAACCGGTTGGACCCATGATGGGCATAACCTGTGCTGCAGAGTTACCGAATTTCGTTGTCCTGCGTGTCCCGAGCCAAGGGATCGGATCAAGTGGTGCCTTCCATCTTAATTCTCCTACTGGAGGAGTGCCATAAGGAATTCCTTTCCAACACCATATGCCCTTATCTGAAAACCCAGCTACCAAACCATACTTTGTCTGAACAATTGCCTTATTGTTCCACTGGCCCAGATCATATGTACTATCAGAAGGTTTTGGTGCAAAATGACGTCTTATCGGTTGAGAAATAGCCCTGTCCAGATAATTTTTCAATCTTAAGAACGGGGAGAAGAGTGAAGCAAACTTCAATTTTTTAGACACAATTTCTCACCATGAAAATGAAATCAATAGACTTGCTAGCTTAGCCTCTGATATGTTTTCGTATAATAACTCTTCAATTTAGTCTTGCTTCAAAGAAATACATGTATGATGATTAAAAAAACTTTCAGGGAAGACTGACCTACACTTATTGTTATTCTTATTTTCCTCCTTTTCAGAAAAGAAGTTCAGTAAGGCTTGGTTAGGTGAGTATAAAGGCGACGGTCGTACAATCAACTTTACTAAGGTAGATAATGTCACTCAAATTCATGGGTGGTAATTTAGTCAGACTGATAAGATAGTTTCTTGGACGTTTTTTCGATTCCTTATGTATGAAGAAGAATTGGTTCGAGACGGGTATAATAAAATTGGTTCGAGCTATAATGAGATGCGGAACCGTGAGAAGAATCGTCTAGAACTTGAATATTTTGCCAATCTACTGCCTCCACATGGACATATACTAGACGCGGGTTGTGGAGCTGGTGAGCCAGTTTCGAAATATCTGGTTGAGCATGGGTTTCAAGTAACAGGAATTGATGTTTCACCACATATTCTTCAAATTGCGGAAAGTCAAGTTCCCGGCGCTACATTTCTCGAGGGGGATATGACTCGACTCAGCTTTAAAGATCAGTATTTTGATGGAGTAGTCTCTCTTTATGCAATATGGCATATTTCAAGACAGAAACATGGATTAGTGTTCAATAATTTCTACCGTGTACTCAAGCCCAATGGTGTTCTGCTTTTTAATACAGGTGTACACGCAATGGATGATATCAATAACTTCTTGGGTGCAAGGATGTACTGGAGTTCACCAAGTATGGAAAAAACTTTTCAACTGGTAAAGGCTGCAGGATTCGAGATTATACGTGACGAGGTTCTTGTCCGTGGAGGGGAAACCCAGTATTGGGTATTCGCAAGAAAATAGTATAAAAAAAAGTTCAGTAAGGCTTGGGTTGTCACTACAAAGCCGTCGGCATACAATCAATTGAGGGGTTTTAGTTTATCATATGCATTTAATATTCGTTTTTTTTCTTTGGAAAGAATATGTGTGCCCAAACTTCTGAAGAGATTGCCTTCAATTTTCTTCAGAGTCATTATTTTCTAACAATGGCTACCTCCTCCAAAGCAGGAATACCAAATGCAACTCCCCATGAATATGGTTTTGATGGAATAACCGTTTTCTTAGAAATTTCAAAAGAACATGTATCCGTAGCCAATATACGAGAGAATCCTATAGTTCATTTTGAAATCCATGATATCTTTACTCCAGAGACTGCCCAAAATGCCAAAGTCTTACAGATCCTCGCCCAAGCTGTAATTCATTATCCTGATTCGCTTCAATTTGGCGACTACTGGGAAAAACTCACCCAACAATTCCCGTACATGAAGATGTTCCCCAAGGAAAATCGGGTTATCCTCGCTTTTAATCTCAAAGAAGGCATGTTATTAGAATTCTCAAAAACTAAACTTCAAAGAACACTTCTCAAGTTCTAATAATCAATGTAATAGAAAAGTCAAGAGAATAATTCAGTAAGGCCTGGGTTTGTGAGTAAAAACCTCCATCATGGTTCAGTTTTAGTAGAGGAAAATGAGTGATATTGCTCTTTTCTAATTTTGCCGGTTCATGTAAGTATTTAGCAATATGGCGATGAGCCGCATGAAGAAGCCCATCCATCCAAAGTGAGATATTCGAAAATGACAAATCTCAAATTACCTGAAATCGATATAATTCGCATAATAGCTATATTAATCGTTGTTATATTAATTCATATACCTCTTAGCTATGCTTTTAATTTCTACCTTCTCTTAGATCAGTTTGGCGTGTTCGTAGTCAATAATGTAGGAATCTACGTCGCGATGGGATCTTTTGTGTTTGTCTCAGGATTCGGTCTCTATTTAAATCCAAATAATCGAAATCTAAATTCCTCAAAGAAAATACTCACTTTTCTCAAAAAGCGATTTATTCGAATCTTTCCCCTTTATTGGGCTGCAATTATCCTGTTTCTCTACTTTGTTGGGTATCTGGGAATTAACCCATTTTACTTACTTTACCATTTTTTAGGATTGCAAATCATAGTGGCTCCGTATTTTGGCCCGCCGATGCTAACGCTTTGGTTTATTGGTATAATAGTGATTTATTATCTGATTTACATTGTCATAAATCTAAGAGGCTCAATTAAGTGGATTCTTCCTGCTTCTATTGGTATTCTGTTCTTCTTTGTGTTTCTAAATTGGATTTTTGGGCTTGTTGAGTATCGTTTCTTTCTTTACTATCTTCTTTTCATCTTCGGGATGATTACGGCTCTCATATTTACCTCACCTGAGTATGCTCGTGTGAAAGAACGCTTGAGTAAGCTTCGATCGGAGGTTTCACTTCTTATACCATTATTGACTGCCATTCTCGGTTTTATTGCGTTCACTTTGTTGACTCAGTTTTGCTACTCGTTTTTCATTTCACAATACGGATCAAGCAACTTGCACTTTATTTTAGAGTTGAATCCTGACTTCTTTCAATTAGCATCTGCAATACTGCTAATAAATCTGATAATAGTTTCCTTCATAGTTTTCGTGTTTTCTTTATCCAACGTTATTTTCCGAGGATTTGGATTTATTGACTCTAAAAGAAAAATCGAATTAGTAGTGTCAGAAACCGCTTATTCCACGTACAGTGTTTATCTCTTCCACAGGATCTTTCTTACTGTCTTTACTGCAATTATGACCTTTGGTTTACATATCAATATGCTGGTGATGGGAAACCTCTACATAGTCCTGCTATTCGTCCCGTTTATTTTTCTCTTTTCATATCTCATTCAAAAGGCCTATGACTGGGTTTGGAAGTTAGTGTCTAACCGCTCTAAAGATAGAGAATCATCAGTCAATTCCTTGCCCGATTAGTTCACTTAGGATTTTCAAGGGAGCTTCTCTATCCCGCTTTCTTTTTTGGTGTTCTTTTTTCAGAATCAGTCCGTTCGGGAATGAGCAGTTACATTTTGAGAATAAACGGGATTCTGAACCAACTGATTGAGGAGAATATATCTCTGTCAGAGATAATTGCCTTTCCAGACGGGAAACCTGGTAAGTCTCCTGTTTACAGAAATTAAAGTGGTTAACAATATGGTTGTTAGAAAAAATTTCCTGCTTAGTTCTTCTATAGTACACATGCTTTTTCTTTTCATTCTATTATCAAGCATCACTATACCATCTTTTAGTACTGAAAATTTCACGATATTGAATAATGTCGAAATCAGCCCCTCTTGCACGATTTTCACGGTAGCTATCGGTGATAAAGTGTTCTACGGGAATAATGAAGATTGGCGGACACAAGAGTTATGTCTCTGGTTCATCCCGGCACAGAATATCTCTACAATGGGAGGAG
>JAEOSA010000223.1 GCA_016840595.1 Candidatus Hermodarchaeota archaeon
AGAATACGTTAGTCCCGAACCCGATCTTCTAACCCCTGAATCGGAACTCAAACCACCAATCACTGAATACCAAGACTATCTTAATGCCCGAATAAAACAGGAGACGGACTCGGAAAAGAAGAAACAGTTGCAACAGGCTTTAGAACGAGGTCTCGGGCTCCTCGAAGAATTGGGAGGCTGGTAGGGAAATGGTCGTTCTCCGTCATCTCGAAACCCGGGATTTCAAACATCTAGATGTTGACATGACCTTCCCCCACGGTATTCTCGCCATTAGTGGACCCAATGAATCTGGTAAATCATCCATCTTTGAAGCGATACTCTTTGCTTTCTTCGGAAAAACCCACAAAGCCCCTTTAGGACAAAAGGATCGCCTGATCAACTATGATGCAGAGCAGCTCTATGTCCGCCTTAACTTCGAAATTGAAAACACCCACTACCGGATTACCCGACAAATTCATCGAAAACGACCCAGCACTGCTCAGCTTCATAAACTCTCTCCATCAGGTCAAACCTCATTACTAGCCACTGGCGTCAAGAATGTAGATCAAGAAGTCAATAGTCTTCTCAACGGAATTGA
This sequence comes from Candidatus Hermodarchaeota archaeon, assembly GCA_016840595.1. Next base: position 578 of record JAEOSA010000223.1, read on the forward strand.
CCTGAGTGATTTACTCGCCAGCAATATCGTCCTCCAGAAAGACTTAGATCGCCTGGCTCAAATGGCTAAGATGGAACGACGTCACGTTATCAATGCCATGATGGGACGCGAATGCTTCACGCGTGTCGACGATAAACTCACAAATGAGCTAAGACCCCTAAAGAAAGCATTAGATCCAGAAAACCAACTGCTTGATCAACTACGCCGTAGCAAAGAAGACTTTCTTGAGCACACCAAAGAATATGAAACAAAACAGAAAGCCTTGACCCAAATCGAAAAACAACTCAAGCAAACAAGCCAAGTTTTCGCTCAGACTGAGAAGAGTTACACCGCTGTGAAGGCGTTCAAAACAGTCAAAGATGAACAAGAAAATTTACAACAACAAATTCAATTCCGAATAGAAACCCAAAAGCGATTGAAGAAACAATTAGGAAGCCTTGGAAAACTCAAATCCCAACAAAAGAAACTCCTCGCTCAACAGAAACAAACGGACTATCTCAAAAAAGACGAAAAGAACTTCAAAGCTCTACTAACCATCACAGAAAAACTAAGAACAACCGTTGACGAACACCAAATGACCACAGAAACCATTGACCGTTTGAAGAGCCAAGTCGATGAGCTAGCTCCCCTCAAAGATGTCGCCACTGAATATGAGCAAGTAAAAACAAAACGCTTTGATGCAGAGACTAATCAACGACGCCTCTTTTCACCGTTAATCTATATTCCTTCAATCGGCCTTTTGTCAGCAGGAATTGGTACGATTTTCTTCAATTTTATCATCGGCGGCGTCCTCCTGCTTGCAGCCCTTCCCTTCCTAGGTTATTTAGCTAAGACATACATCTCTTACATTCGGGTTGGACCCCAACTTGATGAGCTAAGAAAGCGAGAAGAAGAACTCAATGAACAGATGGTTCAATATCACGCGAAAATGACCTATGAAGACCAACTCCAAGAACACATCGACCGAAACAAAGTGTTAACAAATCAAATTACAAAATTATCTGTGCAAGTTCACGATCAACTTGGAACCCTCTCTGAACCTGTTCTGGAAGGAATTAGCATACCTAAGAAATCTGATACTTCTGCTCTTCAAAACACCGTAAAGGAAACAGAGCAGAGACTCATGGAACTCAAAGCCAGTCAGAAAACAATAACTGACCAACTGCAAAGCATCGAAGAACAATTAGCAGAAATCGCAGCAGTTGAGGACGATCTTATTCAAACTGAAACAGATATCAGTTCACTACAGGAACAGCTTACTACCCTCACTTTCCCAGAACTTCCTGAAGAAATCGGAGAATATTCAGAGAAACTGTATGAAGACTTGGACAGGCAAATCCGGACAATTGGCGAAGAGAAAGCAACTTTGCAAGCAAATCGAAAAAACACCAAAGAACGCCTTGATGAGCTAACTGCTCTTCTAAAACAGAATGAAGGCATTTTGGAAGCGTTTACGAAAAAAGAACGAGAGGTTTCCAAGCTAAACGACAATATCAAAGTCGGACAGCTTACGATTGAATTAATCCGAGAAGTAGCCGAACGTGGTCGTGAACAGGTTCGTCCTAGAGTGGTTTACGTCATGGAACGGTTATTGGCTGCAATTACAGATGGAAAATATCGGTTCCCCAAACTTTCTGAAGATTACAGTCTCAAGGTGTACTCTGCTGAGGCCGGAGAATATGTAAATGCTAATCTCTACAGTGGCGGCACCGAAGATCAGTTTCTCCTAGCCCTTCGACTAGGTTTTGCCATCGCTCTTCTTCCCCAAGGTCGAGGTGCAACACCTCAGTTCCTTCTGCTTGACGAACCTTTTGGTGGCTCTGATATCCAACGCCGTGATAACATCATTCGTCTCCTTCAAGACGAATTATCTAAGACCTTCCAACAAATTATCGTGGTTAGTCATCAATCAGCGGTTTTATCGGCGTCTGAGCATCAGTTCCGAATGGTCAATGGACGACTTATCCATTCGGAATAGGTGTTGCCTTTATTTGACCCAAAAGTAGATAATTCCATGCTGGTATGCTATTCACGGGCATTGATGCCGGAGACTTACTATGAAGCCTAAAGAGAAGGAGATAAATCGGTGGAAAAAGGCATTCCCCCTGGCAGATTTTCAACCCGCTCTTGAGGCCCCAAATCAAGAAGCTGAGAAACTCGCCCAGCAGTTTTGCCCAACTTTATATTCTGATATAAGCCTTATCAAAGCCGAACAGGCTGATCTCGCCAAGAATGTAAGCGTTGGTGAAGAAACCCGTGGATTCCTTGCCTCCTTGAGAGATCGTGTTAGTAATCGGGATTTCGCAGGGGCTGTTGATAGCCTCTTTTTGTTCTGCTTAGGTGAATTTCCTACTGACCTGACCGGCGCAAAATTAGCAATTCTCGGAGTTGACCTTCCCGAAAGTGAAATTCCTTGGGATAAAGAAATGCATCGAGTGCTCAATGAAATTCGAGATAGACTCCACTCAGAATATTCCAATGACTCACGTGAGTATATCCGTCATCTCTTCAAAACCATCTTTCCTTCAGATGAAACTCCAACCTGCGTTATGAAATATCGTGTTAGTAAGGATCCTGCTGACAATAGTATCTATTGTATCCAATATTTTGCCTATTGGCCAATCCAATTATTTCCACGGCATCTTTACGATTATGAACCAATCTATGTAATCGTCCGCAAAGAAGGAAAGGAATTTCACCCACTGGTCATAATTTATAATGCTGATTCAGGCGCCCAACCACTGCTAAAAGGAAAAAGACCAGGGCATATGATTCGCACGTTTCTCAATTGGGATAGCAAAGACTTACAAATTACACCAGATCAATTCAATCCAATGGCGGATTATATGACCGAAGCCTTTGGAGGGAGCTACTACTATCAAGAAATTCCTGAAAATCGGCAAGTAAGTCATATCGAGCAACTTCAATGCGGCGATCACCTCATAGGCTTGCATGTTCCTACA
>JAEOSA010000224.1 GCA_016840595.1 Candidatus Hermodarchaeota archaeon
GGTGAAAATCCTCAATGATGAATGGTCAGAATAATAAGTTTTAGGGTTTATTTGTACGAAGTTTAACATTCATTTTTTAACAAAATGCTCACATACAGGGAATCTCCATATCTTGATAACCATTAGAAGACAATGGACGGTTCCCATACGATAAACTCGTTATATTCTTGGATTTCTGTTGACACAAAGTAGTTGAATGTGTAGGATCGTTACAAATTACACCTTGAAGTTCAATAATTGTTATACAGTCTATATTAAATTTAGCGTATGTTAGATCGAATCGAACAATCAATTTCTAATTCTTTGGAGGTAGATAAGCATCTACTTCCTTACATGCCATTTCTTCTCCAAGATCTCTGGGCTTTAGGAAGCTCTGTTGAATATATTATTGATATTGTCGGTTATCTCAACTTGCCATTTAATCTAACCAAAGTTCTCGATTTAGGGTGTGGCAAAGGTGCTGTATCGATACAGATTGCTTCCAAATTTGGATTTAACGCAGTCGGCGTTGATGTTATGGTTGCATTTCTTGAGGATGCTCGAAAGAAAGCAAGCGAGCATAATGTATCTCATCTATGCCAATTTATAAACCAAGACATTATGGAATATGTATCCGTTGAACATGAGTTTGATCTTGTTATTCTGGCGTCTTTGGGAGGGATTTTGGGCTCTTTTAAAAATACAATCGCTAAGTTAAGAACTCAGGTTCGATCGGGCGGATATATGTTAATTGATGACGGTTATCTTCGGGAAGTTAGTTCTATTAATCGCAAAGGGTATGAGCATTATAAAAGGCATGATGGCACAATCAGCGAATTAACAGCTTTTAATGATCTTTTACTCAAAGAAATCAATACTACAGATTTAAGTTTGAAAATTAATGATGAATATTTAAACTTAATCGAGAAAAGGGGGAGTGAATTAGTTGATAAACATCCTGAATTAGAGGATGATATAAAATCATATATTGATCTTCAGGCTGAAGAATGTGATGTGATAAAGAATCAGATTGAAGGAGCTATATGGCTACTTCAAAAAGAGATTTAAATAAATAACAAAGAAACGGTATAACATCGGCATCAACCAGTCACAAGGGCAGTGTTTCAAATGAGTTAAGGGTTGGTGCTCCTAACAAGTTTTTGTGTAAAATTAGAGGCCAGTGCGGCTAAGCCCTTGTGCAGGTTATGCTGGGCGTTATACTTCCTTTCTTTCCGTAATCATTGACCCAAGATTAACTTTTCACCAACGATTAGTAGGTGAACTTCGCACCCCCTTTCTTGAGGACTCCCTCCTGTAGTTCAGAGTCGGTCGTTTTGGCTAACATTGCGATATTTTAAATCGAAATCATCATTCTTTTCGTTTGGCGCCCTGAGTTAAAAGATAGTTTTCACATGCACTTTTTTCAATTGACTAATGAAGCATTTTTTGATAAGAAAAAAGTCGATAAAGTTCCTTCCAAAAGTTTTCAATCCTAATCAATGAGGGGGGGTGATTGATGGGGAAAGACCTTTAGGGGCTTCATCCTATAATTTAGAATTTTCTTCCTGCACGTCATTTCCATCGGAAATCCCAAATCTCTTTTTCACTGATTGAAATATTCTTAAAGGCCATCCAAAAGAAAATCTTAGAGTAATCCGAAAAAGATTAGATTCTTAAAAAGGTGATTTCTTAACTTTCAACCTCTACAAGAAGAACTAATCATCCAACCTTTTCCCTTTTGGAGAAAGTCATGAAGAGGGGGGTCCAAAAGGTACCAATATGAAGCCTCCGGGAGGGGTGTATCCTTCCCTGGAGGCTTTCTTGATTTTACCGTTCTTATATCAAAAAGTAGCAAATCCAACTCACCAGCGCTCCAGGCATCGGGAGGGTTGGTCTTGTTGCCTTGAGGAAGGAGGGGCTGGGCGGAAAGGGCGGAAAAATCAATTTGGTTCCAGTAAAGACGTAAGAGCAAAGCGACTCTTGTCTCAGTTGCCGGTCATTCAGATTTGAAAGGAGGACTATGTTATGAAAAAGACCGCTTTTATCATCTTCTTTTTTGCAGTGTCTTTCGTTTTTCCCGATATGGCTCTTTCCCAGGTCTACGACGATTTTTCTGGGGATCAGATAGACTCCACGAGGTGGACTTACAGGGAATTTGTAAGGACGGTCGATAAGAACACAGGAAAAGTACAACTGGCACAAGTTAACGTGGATCCCAGCATGATTACAACTTATCCGAATACTAACGACAATAATTTGTCTCTTCCTAATCCGAACTCAATTAATTCGATACAGGCCGATGTTGTGCTTGAAAGCAGCACAACAAATAATGGATTTGCAAGGGCAGAGCTTTTTGGCTCTTGGTATAATGACGGCACAGTTGGTGCAGGTATGATAGGGGATATCATTACAGGAGTGTCACTCAGGAATGAAGTTGGAGTGGTTAGAGCAATCTGTTGGTATGCCAGATGTACGAACGCGGAGTGTTCGACCGTTGATACTGTGACGGGTTGGGATTTCACAACCCCCATAAACCTTGGAATGGCTTATACTTTGTATATGGGTTATGACAGTATCGCAAACCAGTTTAGATTCAGGGTTGGACCAGAGGAGATCACATATGATGCTCCTTTAACTCCAGCCGGTTTTCCCAAAATGCCTCATAAAAGGCTCAGAACACGAGTCCAAATTGACGATGCTACCTCGTTGGCCGCGGTTTCCGCCACGTTTGACAATGTCTATTTGAATGATGCGACAAGGCCTCTTATGGCACCCGTCCAGTTGGCGCCAGTGGGACTCGCTGGGTATGCGCCGGAGTCGTCCTGGAGGGCTGTCCCTAACGCAGAGTGGTATCAGGTTTACGTGAGCGATTCAGTAGGCTATTCGTTTACCCAATGGTATAATGCCAGCACACAAACCGCGTGTCCTACTTTTCCCGGAACATGTACACTTACTCCTCCAGACATTGATTTGACATGTCCGTGCACTTGGTATGTGCGGGCTTATGGTCCTGGAAGTTATGGTTTGGAACCCTGGAGCGACGGCGAAAGGTTTTTCACTGAAAAGCCTACAGTAGGAGGACCAGCGGCAGCCACCCTTGTGTCGCCAACGGGGACGATTTTCACAGCTACGCCTACTTTCACCTGGGATGCAGTCTCCGGAGCAGCATGGTATTTATTATGGGTAAATGATTCTTCTTCACCCGGGGGGAAAATCAACCAATGGTATCCAGCATCCACTGTCTGTTCCGGTGGCACCTGCTCGGTGACTCCAACTACAGCGCTGGCTAAGGGTGCATGCCGTTGGTGGATACAGGCATGGGGTACGACAGGTTTCGGGACCCCGAGTCCTCCAACGGGGTTTAGGGTTTTACCTCCTGTTGGGGCTGTTCTGATATCGCCCTCTGGCGCCACCACCAGTACACCCACCTACACATGGAACGCGGTCTCTGGGGCAACATGGTATTATCTGCGGGTGAATGATGCCGTGACACCCGGGAAGATTGGCCAGTGGTATTCAGCAGCGACTGCGGGTTGTCCTGCTGGCACGGGAATCTGCTCA
>JAEOSA010000040.1 GCA_016840595.1 Candidatus Hermodarchaeota archaeon
CTTTTCAAAGAAATTGCCAACCTTGTAAAACCCAAACCTTCGGCAAAGCATGTACTCTTTCATGCTGAACACGAATACACCTCTGCTATCACGCTTCCTATTCTCATGGAAGAGGATGTCCTCCTTGCTTGGAACCGTAACGGTGAACCTATGCGTGCCGAAGATGGCTGGCCCCTCCGCCTCATCATTCCCCGCCTTTATGCATACAAAAGTGTCAAGTGGGTTCGCCGTATCACATTACTTGAAGACCTCGAACTCGGATACTGGGAAAAACGTGGATACCACCAAGACGCAGATCCCTGGCAAAGCCAGCGCTTCGCTAAACGCTAGAAATTTCAAAAAAAGTGACTAAGGCCCTTGCGGGCCTTAGGGACTGGGACGAAGAGATTTTAGTCTCTTCATGACCTTTTACAGGTCTTGGGAGAGCTCAAGCCCTTTCTGCGACCTGTTGGAGTATAAGGGTGGGTACTTCCTTCATATGTGTCAGGATATTATCCGCTTCTAGGTCTGTATAACATGAGGGCATATAAAGAAAAGAGCAGTTGACCGCGCCTGTTTGTGGAAAAAGTTTTTGATGGTGGTTGTATGTGGGAACGCTAGTTCTCTCAAGAAGCGCCAATAAATCGAACTAGCTGTTACGGATTTGTATAATTATGGCTCCGAAAGCTGTGCAGAAAGTGTTGGATGGATTTTATTGGATTCTAGCTCGAGAAGCTATGCTACCCGATAGTAACATCTTCTTAGTTGCTGATGGTAATCGCTTTGTGTTGTTCGATGCTGGGCTTCAAAATTTCTATCAGGAAACAGTTCTTGCCATCAGGGACTTGGGTCTAAATTTGCGTGATTTGAGCCGGCTCATTCTAACTCATACTCATTTAGACCATTCTGGGTCGACGCCTTTGTTTCAAAAGGATGCGAAAAATGTAGAGATTTGGGTGTCAGAAGAAGAAGGTACGTTTCTAGAACAAGGTGATGATACAGTCGTTTATGGGAGCATGTTAGGCAATCGATTACCCCCAATAGAAGTGGCGAAGAAGCTGCACGACGGTGATGTTGTCGAAGTGGGTGATTACACCTTCCAGGTTCTACATACTCCTGGTCATAGTATTGGGAGTTTGTGCTTTTTTGAACCGAAACATCAGCTTTTGATTTCAGGTGATGTAGTGTTTCGACATGGCTCCTTTGGTCGTGCCGATTTACCTACGGGTAATGGGAAGCAGCTGACCCAATCAATTGCCAGACTAGCAGAGTTGCCGGTAGAAATGCTGTTACCCGGACACATGGGAATTGCATTGAACGGTGGTCAACGAGAAATACAACTATCGTTACAGTTTGCCCGCCAAGTGTTCTAACCAAATCTCGAAAGAATGATGCGAGAGCATGGCATCCTCCCCTCTCTTGAGAAAAGGGCTTCGAACTGTTCCTTCGGGGTACGCTCGTCGCCGAGGCGCGTTTGGCCCGAAACTTGCTAGGTTCTGACGCTGCTCTGCCCCGCACCTGCCCCTTATTCAGGGGAATTTCTTGCGTCTGCCGGAGGGGGCTTCATGTGCGTAGATGCAGCCCTGCCACGTAATGACTGGTGCAATAGTGTTCCCGTCGGGCATACTTTGAGCTATGACAAAAGAGTCTATATACCCCGCGATTCTTCCCCATCTGCAGGAAGAGGACTTCACGCCGACAATGTTAAATCTATGACATGAAGGTAGCGAAGAGGTATGGCGCTGGCAATCGGGAAGAATCGAAGTCGTATGGTAGCATATTTAGCGATTTTTATTGCACTCGTAGCTGTTTTTGATGCGATTCCTATTATCCCTGGATTGTACAGTGGGATTTGGGATTCGTGGATATTTCTTCTCAGCCCAATTATTGGTGTCTTATTAGGTCCTTTTCTGGGATTCATTGCAGTTGGACTAGGTAGTTCGCTGGGGCATTTCATCTATTATCGGGACCCATTTGAATTCGTTTTCATGCTAGGTGCCGCTTTTGGAGCTGCATGTGCTGTACTAATTTTCCAGCGGCGTTGGAAACCCGTCCTCATTCTTTATTCGGGATTACTACTCGGATATTTCCTAACCCCAATAACTTGGTCTCTCCCTTTGATTGGAATCTGGGATATTCTTCTTGGTTATGGAATCTTGCTCCTCTTCATTCTCCTTATTAGCATCCAAATATGGCCCACTCACCAAGCGCAAGATCAATGGTTACGACTACTCTTCTGTGCCATTATTGGGCTAGAAGCCGATATTCTTCTTCGCGTTTTCATTCTCATTCCTCTTGGGACCTACTGGCTCTTCTATGGGATGTCACCAGAATTCTTGTACTGGCTCTGGTTAACAGCAGGAATTATCACTCCGTTGAAGGTCGCATTAAGTGTAGTCTTTACTGTTACTATTGGGTTTAGCCTCCTTCAGATTCTTCCTAGGGTAGGTGTTCCGTTAACAGAAGTTGCAAACATAAAACCTGAACAGCCTCCTCCGAATGTGGCGATGGATTGAAGTAAGGTGGAAAGGAGGAGAAATCCGTCTTTTTTTCATACTGCGCTCCAGAAGGTTTTTACCTACAAATTCCTAGCCAACTGCTAGATAGTTATCTTCGATATCGAGGTAGACGGAAATGGCAAAACTACCCCACTTAGATACAAAAATCACAGCCGTCACTATCTACCGTGACGGAGCAAAAATTGAACGGACAGGGTCCATTGAATTAAAACCTGGTACTCATAAAATCGAAATCGCAAATTTGACGCGATACTTAGATCGAGAAAGCGTTCGTGTGTCAGGGCGGGGACATGCTTCGATTACTAGCTTTGATACGGTTGATAAAACCACAGAAGTGAGTGGTTACGACAAACTCGATACGCTCATCAAGAAAAAAGAAAATCTGGAAAAACAACAACGCCAAATTCAAGGCGAACTGCAACGTATAACTCAACGAATGGTTTTCTATTCACAAATCTTAGAAAATTCAGCCGGTGAATTCTCACGCTGGATTCCTGCTGGTGAAAGTGAAGTTGACAGGGTCAGCACCCTAGAAACCCTTGTTACCACCCAGCTGGATATGCTTCACAAATCCCAATTCAAACTCACTGAAGATCTTGAAAAAATCCAAAAAGATATCGCGATAGTCCAGCGAGAAATCGATAAATTCCGAAGTGAATTCAACCAATACGAGATTACACACAGTGTGTTAGTCAACGTTGAAGCCTCTAAACTCGGTAAATGTGAATTCAATCTTTCCTATTTTGTTCAAAATGCAAGCTGGGCGCCCACCTACGATTTCATCCTCTCCGAAGACTCGACTGAGGTTACAACCTATACTATTGTACATAACAACACGCAAGAAGACTGGGATAGGGTGAATCTTACAGTTTCCACGGCTTCCCGACGGCCTGCAACTATCACCGAACCATCACCCTACTTCATCCGGATCTATACTCCACCTCCACGACCATCTATGAAGATGGCTCGTAAAGAAGCACGCGTCGCGGCACCCTCGGCCGGGGCTGTAGCAGATGAAGTTTATGAAGCTGAAGAACTCTTAGCTGAAGAGCCACTTCCCGATATGGAACCCGCGCCAGTCGTTGCCACGACAATGGAAGTTGGTGGCGTCTACGTCTTTGTGTTACCTGACCCAGTAAAGGTTGTGGCAGATGGTGAGCCACATGCGTTTCGAACAAGCCACACCAAATTAACTGCAGATAGGAAGTTCTTCTGGAACGCTGTAGATTTCGCTGAAGCCGTTGAAGTGACAACAGTTGAAAACGGTGACACCGTAATCCTTCCTGGTAAAGCACGAATCTATAGTCAGGACGAATATCTCGGGGAAACATATCTCGAACTCATTGCCCCCAACGAAAAAGTGGATGTAGGGATGCGGTTCTCCTACGATCTCAAAGTTGAGAAGAAACTCGTCGCAAAAAGTACCGAAAAGAAAGGACTCATGAAAGGCAATGTCGCCCGAGACTACAAGTATGAGCTTACTATCAAGAATTTCCGAAAGAAAATGAGTTCCATCCAAGTAATGGACCGAATTCCCCACAGCGACTCAGAAATTATCAAAGTGGAGGACCGAAAATTCAAACCTGAACCCATAAAGGACGAACTTGGAGTTCTCACTTGGGAACTTGAAATTCCTGCTGAAGGAGAAACCAAAATCACACACTCATTCCAAGTGGAATATCCTCGCGGGCAAATCATCAATCCTCCATTACCGTAAACGTGCCTGCTAAGTTGGGTCAGCGGAGTATCCAAAAATGTCACATACAGACAAATCAGTGAAACAAGGAGATTCATTGAAGACTAGTCAACGTCCAGAAAAGTATGTTCTTCGACCAAAGCTTCATCCCGGTGGTTGGAAGCTACTGGTACAGAAAACCTCTGGACTAACTCTACTACAAATTACACGTCGTTCCACTACTCCTCCTCGTTACCTTGCAAAGCCTTTTCCCCCCTTCGAAATCAAACCCTTTGTCATTAAGGTTATGACCGTTGGAGAAGTACAACGTTATTCGTTAATCGCGAATGGACACGAAGCGCTATCCATTCGACAAGCTGCTTATCCTAACATGGTTCTTCTTCGAGATGCGCAGCGGCAGATTATTGCACGGTTCACACCGATTTCACCAGAAATGATTCTTCTTCGTACAGACGCTGCTTCAGTTGGGCGGATACGGTTTAAAGAAACGCCTGGTGCATTCGAATTCATTGCTGTCTGCAATACTGTTGCTGAACTTCGATGGCTTCAAGGTGTCATACTCTACGTGATTGCCCAATTGGAGGAAAAGATGGCTACCTCGCTCATTAAAAGGCCAGTATTAGAAGAAAGTAATGCAGAACCCGAAGCTGAAGCTCCTTAACCTTTTAGAAGTCTAACATATACAGGTTCCTTTAGAAGCTGCTCTTCATCATTAGAGGATGTGAATTTGCTCATTGCAAATTGAAGTCTTAGGAAGTTCCTCATTTTTGCCAACCATAAAGGGAAGCTGGTCTAGCTTTTTCATCAATCTCGGCAACGGTGATCGCATCCTCATTGACGCAGGAACACGGCGCATCCTGGGATTTCGAAAAGATATCCTTGATGTGAGTCACATCTTCATCACTCATCGCCACACAGACCACATAATGTTTCTAGGAGCCCTTTTAGAGAGAATGAAACGAAACAAACGGAAAAAACCACTAACGATTTTTTGTCCCGTGAATGCCTTCTACCATATTCAAATGTTCATCCGGTTCTTCAATCCACGGGGAGTTCCCGGATTTGTAGATTTTGAAACCTATACTCCTAATGATCCTGAATATCTCATTTCTTTTCCGAAATCAAACACCGAGCTGTGGGCCGCTGCGGCATGTCACACTACTATGGCAGCAGGTTATGGAATAATTCAGGGAACGAAAAAAGTCGTAATCGTACCAGACACGCGCCCCAACTGTAAAACCCTCTTAGCGCTAGCAAAAGGTGCAAAGGCGCTCTTCCATGATTGCACCTTCCCTACGGCTGTTCACACCTTTGCTTTTAGAAAAGGGCATTCGAGCCCCGAAGGCGCAGGTGTAGATGCAACCAAAGCGGGTGTTCAAACCTTAGTGTTGATTCACACGAGCCGTGTTCGTGCGCGTGATCAACAATCCCTCATTGACGGAGCCGCTCGACACTTTAATGGTGAAATTCGAGTCGCTACTGATAATACCACATTCACTTTTTAATGAAGCATACAAAGAGAAGGGTTTGATGAATGCGTCTAATCCTGATGATAAAGTGCCGGTTGTTGCTTGTTTGGGTGAGGTGTTAGTTGATTTCATTGCAGAAGAAAAAAGTTCTCGCGACTCAGTAGCATCATTTCGAAAGTATCCTGGGGGTGCTCCTGCCAATGTTGCCGTTGGAATTACTAGGTTAGGCGTGACGTGTGGTTTTATCGGAAAGGTAGGTGCAGACACATTTGGAGAATTCCTAAGAACCTCATTGAAAGAGAATGGAGTAAACATTGAGGGCATTGTGAAAACAAGGGAAGCACCAACAGCACTCGCTTTTGTAAACCTATCAAAAACTGGTGAGCGCCACTTTCTTTTCTACCGGGACCCCTGTGCAGACATTCTTCTTACCGAAGATGATTTGCCTCAAGATTGGCTTCGCAAAATCAAATACCTACATGTAGGTGGTGTCAGCCTAACTCGAAATCCGAGTCGACAAACAACACTTCGCGCAATAGAAATCGCACAGAAAAACGGCGCCATCATTACGTTTGATCCAAACCTCCGTTTAGATCTCTGGTCAGGGGGGCTTCAGGAGTGTCAAAAAATCTTGCAGAAAGTGTTGGCTAAAACTGATATTTTCCTGCCATCACAACACGAGCTTCTTCTAATCATGGATACAGAGCAAATAGATGATGCCCTGTCCCGTGCCCATGAGCTGGGACCACACACAATTTGTCTCAAATGTGGCGCTGATGGTAGCCAGATTTCTACCATGATAGCCAAGGGGAAATATGACCAATTTTCTCAAAAAGCGTTCAATGTGAATGTTGTAGATACGACTGGAGCAGGGGATGGGTTCAATGCTGGATTAATTGTGGGACTAGCAAAAGGGATGAACATTCAAGAGGCGGTTAGGCAAGGAACAGCAGTTGCTTCTCTTGTAATTACAAAAATTGGCGCTATGACAGCCTTGCCAACTGAACAGGATCTCTCTCAATTTCTAATAAAAATGAAGGCGGATTAAGGAATACAGTAACGGTAAACCTGGTGTTTCCCAGCTGTTTCCGATTTTCGTTTGATGAGAATGACATCTCCAGGACGGGCCCCAATGGCTTTAGCTGCGGGATCTCCTGCCTTGATTTTTGGTAACTGTTCACGTGAGATTCCGTATTCTTTCTCGAGTTCAAGAATCTCTTTTTCTTCGACGATGTCATGTTCGGGGACAAGATCATGCATAAAAAGATCTATGGAAAGGAACCGGCGGTGTAGTAATTCCACGTCCATTTCCTTGGCTTCGCGCCTGGCAGCATAGGTGTAACGTTCACCACCTATGAGAATTGCATGGCTAAATTCACCATTATCCCGCTCCTTGATTGTGTTCCGAAGAATTTCGACACCAACGGTCGGTGTATCAAGAATAATGCGTATTAAGAGGGTTTGTTTAGGCTTTTTCTCAACTGATTTAGCATGAATGTCGACAATCCCCTCTTTTTCTCCTTCGATTTTCTTTAATATCTCAAACCCGCGGCGTTTGATGAGCCGGTTAACAAAATAATGTTGTTTTTCCGTTAAACTCACGAGTCTCACCATTCTTTAATCGAGAAATCTTCTTCTTACCCGCACTCGAGCCGCGACAGTACTAAAAATCTCTTATAAACGTTTGTATCATCTGTGTTTCGGTGAGGTTATTGCGGTGGTTGGAGAAGTGATTTACGAATTCCTTCTGGGTCAACTAGTTTGGATATAACCTCTTTTTCACGCGTTGTTGGAGATGCAGTTATAGCTATTTTTCGAGGAATTTTGAAATGAAATCCTGTTTGATCCTTGATTTGATCAATACTCGAACCTGGATGTTTTGATGCCAGTTGGATACTTCCATCCTGTCGGTTGAATTTGAAGACACACAGATTGGTGATGATAGTATCAGGTCCTCCGTTTCGGGTTCCTTTAGCTTCTGGAATCCAGCCTGGGCTAGTGGTAAACGGGACTTGGGCGATCAGATTTTTTACACTGTGATTTGGGCGCCAAGCGATAATTCTTTGAAAACTTCGAATCATTATCGGACCACCTGCTCCCCCAGGCAATCGTACTTTTGGATGGCGGTAATCTTTTCCAATCATGCTCATGTTAAGGCTGCCATACTGGTCAATTTGTGTACCTCCAAGAAATGCAACATTCATCCGACCTGTGTTGGCTAGGTCAAAGATTTCTGGAAAGGTAATGGCATTTTCACAATTGTCAAAGAGGTGAGGATTTCCAGTTGAGAAAGGTAGTTTTTCAGGATGCGGATTTACTGTTCCAAGTATGGTGAAGTATAGCAAATTGGGCGCATGAGTGGCCTTGGCAAGGAACACTGCCATCATTTGGATAGGGCTAGCAACTCCTGTGAATACACGATCGCCATCCTGAAGTTGACGGGCTATTGTTGTGAGTATCAATTCATCATATGTGAAATCGGTAGCAACATCTGTCATTTGACCTCCTCCTTCGTCTTTCGTTTTAGTGATTTTTCCACCCAGGAAGGTGGGAGACCCACTTTCTCAATGAATTCTTCATGGTTGCTACAACTGAGGATGTATTCCTCTAGATACCAATCAAATCCTTCCTGAGCTTTTGCTGCATCTTGATATAAGTCAATGTGACTCGCATCAATCTCGTAGCAGTGATTCAAAGCCGTTGGGGCTGCACCGTATGGTGTGTGTGCTACAGCATCAACAAGGAAGTGGGGGATAGTAATCTGATTTGGTTGCAATGAACCCTCCTCTACAAGCTCTTCAACCGTAACCAAGACGCTATTACATGCTTGCGCTGTCGTCAAGGTGAAACTAGGCCAAGGCTCATCGAGAACTACGTTACCCCGTTGATCTGCTGTATGCGCATGAAGGATGAGGACATCCGGTCGTAATGCGGGAACCGTGATTACTGTTTCTTTAGGGTTGTAAGGGGATGACATGACTTGGTAGTCTTCTCGAATGGTGAGCAAATCTGATCCACGAAAATCAGGAAGAGGAATAAATGGGATTCCAAAGGCTCCAGCACGTAATCCCATACAAATCGCATAACCCATGCTCTCCTTTATTTGCAGAGTTCCGTTCTCTGCCGCAGATCGGAATCTCCGCATTGAAGCAAAGCCCTTCTCCGTCATGAAGCCAAGGAAATAAAACTCAATTTCTGCTACCAAGCCGGCACCAATAAGCTGGTCCACAGCTAAACCATTCGGCGCACTCACTATTCGCAATCCAGTCCGCTTTGCACGAATAATCTCATGAACTGTGGCCATAGGCAGACGATTGACGAGTAGCCCCTCCAAATATATCTGGCACCTATCTGGAATGAACTGTTGAACCATCTGCTTCAAAGGCATGATCTTCTGGGAATCAACCAACGTTAATCCAACCTCAAATACTCTAGAATAACCGTATGAGAGGATTGGGGTGTTAAGTTATTTCTCTTCCCCAGGTGATGATATTCGAATCCATCCTTTCCTAATCACCCAGAGCAACGGAATAAGAATGGCAGGAATTAGAATCAGAAGTTGAACTTGAACAGTAAAAACGGGGAATCCTCCTGGAAGATATAACAACGGATCTGGATGGAAGATGTTATACATCCCTAGGATGTTTGCCACCAGAGATGGGACCGCTACGCTCACAGTAATTGCGGTTAATATTACAATCACGCGGTTTAGCCGGTTCGCTAAAAGAATCGAATGGAGGGACACTAGGTCTGTGAGGTTCCGTGCATTGAGTTCTAAGGTTTGTTGTTGTCGCTCTAATTCAGAGAGGGTTGTGCTGAGAAGTGTTGATAACTCATCTGTAATATGTAAATGGCGAGGAACATGTTGAAACATCATATCTACGAAATGTCGTTGCACCGTTAGATGTTGGTATAATTCGTTTTGAGCACGCCGTAAGCGTTGTATTTCTTTAAGTAGAGTATTGATGTCAACACTGGCATACAGTTCCTCCAATTCCATCGTGGCCTGAATGATGTTGTTTATTATAGTGACATTGCGTTCGATGATTTCTTGGATAATTCGAACTGCCACGTAAGAAGGCGTTACTTGTTGCTCCGTTGAGACAAGATTCCGAATGGTGTCTTCCACTTCACCGATTGCATCTGGAGGGATATTTTTTCCGATGGTCGCTACCATTCGTTCGCCAAGGAGCACTAATGCTGTTTCGACATCTTGAACTGGTTGTGCAACCATTACAGGCAAGTGAAACGCGGAAAATTCATAGAACCGATGGTATCTCCCTCTGTTAGACTGTTCAAAGACACGTGTCAAACTTTTAGCATCAACCGAGAGATACAAACCGAGAAGGCTTTCCTCTTCTGGTGTAGGTTCAACTGCGCTAATCCAAATAAAATCGAGGTCACGCCAAATCTTTTGAAAATCCTCGTTACGGGCTAGCTTACGAAATTCTCCGTTTTTGATATAGTACACCTGAATCATCAGTCTCGCACTTTCCCTTCATAGTGTGGAGGAAATAATTCGTGTACTGATATGGTTGCTGATTTTAAAAAGTTGAATAAACGCCTTGAGATGTTACTTCCGACGTGCGAGGGTGACTTTTTCTTCCTTTAAATCAAGCAATCTAGCGCGAACCAATTCTTGAACACGACGGCGTGCTTCAAAGACGCCGACTCCAAGTATTTTACTCAGCTCTTCGAGGGTTCGTTGTCCGGTTTCACGTACTAGCATGTAGATTCTGTATTTAGGATCTTTTTCAAGAGCTTTCTTTAACTTCTCTAATTCGACTTCCAAATCGGTGACTCGACGACGGAGGACTGTGGTGTCTTGCACGGCTTCTCGTTGCACGATTCCTACAGTGCGAAGCTGATCGACTTCTTCTTGGGCATCTTGTGCAGCGTCCTTTTTGACGAGAATGTCTTTTTGAAGGGCGACAAGCTCCTCATCGCGTTTCTTGATGACCTTCTGCTGCTTCTCAAGTCGTTCTCCCATAGCTTCAAGCTGAGAAACCATATGTTCTTCTCGCTCTTTCGCTGTTTTTTCTAGTTGCTTTAACTTCTTGTCTAAGTCGGAAACTTGTTTTTCAGAGTCAGATAGCGTGGTTTTTAATTCGTCAATTTTCTTTGTCTTCTTTTTCGCAGTCTCTTTCGCCTGCTGTAATTCTTCAATTAATTCTGTATTTTGTTCAGTAAGCTCATCCTTCTTACTTTCAATCTCTTCAACCTGTTTCACGAGCTTATCTACTTCGCGAGTTAGGTTTTCATTCTCATTTTTTATCTCAGCGATTTGGTCGTTTAACTCAGAAATTTGTGCACTGAGCTCTGCTGTGTCTTCAACTTCCACAATTTCAGGAGGTTCTGCTGGTTCATCGGGTTTTGTGGAAATCTCTGTGTGTTCCTCGGGGTCTGCTGGGGCTTCTTCAATATCTTCTGTGTCCTCAATTGCTTCAGGCGTCTCTGGCTCTTCTGTTTCTTCAGGTTCTTCTGGCTCTGCGGGTTTTATTAGTGGTTCTTCTGTCTCGAGAGTCGTTTCTGTAGGCTCCTCTGGCTCTGTCTGTTCATTATTGTATTTCCGATAGCGCCATTTTTTGTCAGGGTCTGATGTATCCTCAGGCATTTCATTTGGCATGGAGCATTCCCCATTGGAACACTAGACTATCAAAAAGAATACGCAAAAAGCTTGTGGCGCAACCCTTTTTACGCGTAAATTTTCGCTAAACCCAAAATACGAACAAGGATTGTGAATCAACTTAGTTCTCAAAGATATAATGAACCGAGTCAAACTGTTGAACGAGAGCGTGCACGGCTTGTTTGACCTTCTCTGGCTTCTCTTCATCTGTAAGCACCTGCGTGATTAATCCTGCAACCTCTCGCATTTCGCTCTGTTTCATCCCACGCCTGGTAATCTCTTGGACTCCTAACCGCACACCTGCATCTGCAATAATGTCCGCTTTTTCTAGCTGATCACGTATTTGAATTCCTTCCTCAAAGTTGGCTGTGTTTAAGAGAACTTGGTGAGAAGAGGTGAAACCCCATTTATCACCAATAACTGAAATACCATTCTTGTGCAGAACCTGAGCTAACTCTTTCGCATTAGTGATGACTTGTTTTGCATAATCTTTCCCAAAAGCGAGTAATTCTGCTAAAGAGAGGGCTAGCGCTGCCACACGATTTAGATGGTAATTATCAACTAAAACTGGATTCGGTCGCAGCGTCAAATCAATTTGCTCTGCCACTTCCATATCATCTTTTACAAGCACAATACCGCCTTGTGGCCCAAAGAAGGTCTTGTGTGTGCTTCCCAGAAGGATTTGTGCTCCCTCCTTGAAGGGGTTCTGAAATTGTTTACCCGCGATGAGGCCTAAAACATGGGATCCATCAAAAACCAGAACAGCCCCAGTATCTTGTGCAGTGTTGGCTAATTCCTTCACTGGGTGGGGTTGCAAGAAAATGCTGGCTCCGAGAATAACTATCTTTGGATTAATGGTTTCGATAAGCGCACGTGTTTTGGCTACATCCATTGTGTACTTATCTGATTGGTAGGGGATGAACTGGACATCGAGGGGAAACCGCGCTTGGAGATTTAAAGGGTAGCCACCATTTTCGAAATGCGAAATCAAGATGGTGTCATTTGGTTGGCATAAACCCATAATCACTGACATCAACGAGAGGTGCCCAGAAAGTGGTCGAACATTCGCATATTTTGCATCAAAGAGCTGCTTCGCTGCTTCGACCGCAAATTTTTCGATTTGAATTGAGTATTTTTGTCCTCCGTACCAGGGCTCATCCCAAGCATACCGGTGACCGAAATCGGATCCCAACAGAGCTCGA
>JAEOSA010000225.1 GCA_016840595.1 Candidatus Hermodarchaeota archaeon
CATCTGTTTTGGAAACTCCTAAATGGGAGGACACTTCACTATTTATTGAGCTTGCGGATGTCGACGATGACGAACATGCACCTAACCAGAGCCATTCATCATGGCGGATGACGGATCTGATCTGCACTGAGGAGCGTCCGCGGCTCGCTATTTCTTTCGAGGTCTCGACCTTACAGCTTGAAACGCGAATTGGGAAAGGCCCCGAATTGACAAAAAATTAGCGTTAGCTTGGTATACGGCTGAAAGTTCTTTGATTACATTCTCTGGGAGGCCGTGCTCTTGGAGGGTTTTTTCAAAAACTTTTGCACTCTTTTTGACTTGGCTTTTGCCCCACCGCATCACTCTCCAAGAAGAAAACAGGATTCCAAATCCACCAGAGATTGCGGATAAGATAATTCGAGCTGACATTTTCTCGTCAATCCTCTGGTTCAGATACCTGCAGCAGTGAGCCAAGGTCTAGGGGTGTTCCAATTGGTGAACACTGTCATTCTTTTATAGTCCAATTGGAATCACCTTCAGAACACCTTGTTTAATCTGAGTCTTTCTCCTTCTCTGCGAGTTTTCGACGTATTGCCCGCTCAACTTCAACATCCACATCCTCACGCTTGGTTCCCTTACTGATCCCTTCACTAATGAGATCTTTAATGTCTAGGATACTCATGTAACTGCGAGTCATTTCCAAAGCTAATTCATCAGGAATCCCCTGCTTCTTCAAGTCAGAGTAGAGAATTCCTATTGATTGAGCTATGTTTTTTGCCATGTCAGGCGAATAAATGGATTTGACAAGAGATCCGATGAGTTGTGGAATGGTTTCTTGAACGGCTCCAAGGATTTCACGTAATTCCTCAGCATCTGTCGATTTTGATTTCTGGTCTTTGTCGCTCATGGTATATCTCACCAAGCTATACTGGTGTGGTCAGAGAACATATAGTATTTGTGAAAAAGTGACCAGAAATTCGGTCATTTTCTACTTAAATAAATCTTCAGCAAGTTTGTAGTATGTGGCTT
Source organism: Candidatus Hermodarchaeota archaeon (assembly GCA_016840595.1). Next base: position 1,009 of record JAEOSA010000225.1, read on the forward strand.
TCTTGTCACTATGGGATTCCTTGAGAATTCCTAGTTCTTGCAATCGTTGAATTCTTTCTCGAACAATTCGACGTGAAGCTGTTCCTCGTTCCCGTCTCACAGCTGCTGTAAGTTGGCTCACATTCATTGGTTTCCCCGGTTCAAGGGCTTCGACAACGAGTCGTCCGATTTCATCCTTTCCGATTTCAGGGAATCGTTTCGCCAGTCGTTGGCGTCCTGAAAAACGACCCATCATATTAAAGAGTGAACCATAGAAGTCCATCCCTTCCCGGATTAGGCGTGTTGATTGCTGAAATTCGCCCATCTCCGGTTCAATTCGTGCGAGAACGCGTTCAATCCGAGCGAGGCGAGATGAAATGTCTTCTAGTTTCTCTCGCAAATCGGATTCATCCTGACTCTCCGCTTGGGTCTGTTTTTCTTCTAAATCGTCGGGATTCGCGTTCTTGGTCAATATTTCCAGCCAGCAACATCTTAGAAATCTATCCATTTATACATAGTCCTTCGAATCAAATTACAGTGCCCAAACCTTCCCTCCTACTCCTCCATATAGGAGAGTTTGAACGATAAGCTTTATAGACCAGATAGATACCTAGCAGTATGGCAATCACGTACGAATTCGTCTGGTGGGAACGACTCTACGAACTGTGTTTTCGGCTCTACGAGAAGATATTGGATTCAGGATTCCGCCCTGACGTTGTAGTAGGTGTCGCGAGGGGAGGATGGATTCCAGCACGAATTCTGTCAGACCTCTTTTTCACCCGGGAAACGGCCAACGTCAAAGTAGACCTGTATCGAGGAATCTATGCCCGTGATGCCGAACCGCGAATTAGTCAAAGTCTCCCCAAAGATATGCAATGGAAATCCCCCCTACTCGTAGATGACATTTCCGACACGGGTGATAGTCTAATCGCCGCTCTTGACCATCTTGACAAACGGGGATACAAGAACCCACGCACAGCCACTCTTCATATGAAACCATGGACTAAGTTAGTACCTGATTTTTACGTTGTTCGCACCGAAGCATGGGTCGTATATCCCTGGGAACTGAAAGAATTCACCTTCAACATATCAAGCAAACTATCTAAGGAAGGCAAAACGCAAGACGAGATCATAACACACTTGCTCGATGTCGGAGTGCCCATTCATTATGCCCAGCTTTTCACCGTTGAATGGCAAACTCGAAACGAAAAAACAAGTTCGAAAGCAATCGATCGAATGAACTCTAAGTCGAAATCTAAGAAATTGAAATAATCGATCGATTACTGGTTCCTTATTCTGACCCACTGTTGATTTTCTTTTTTGGCTTGTTCAGTTCCAGCGCTTTTCAACTAGGTAGATTTTCGCTTATCGGCACTTCGAAGTTTATACTTCTTTGAGCCAATTCCTAGTTCTTCGGCGTATTCGATTTGCCGTAAATGGCACTGTGTTGGTGTCTTTTCCCCAGTGTGAGGATCGGGCCAAGGCGTGGTAATTGCTAGCTTATCTTCTCCAGGCTCAATATCACCACAGGCGGATACGGTGATTGGTTGGGCTTCATTTAACATTTCAATGCTTGCCGAGTCAATGGCAACCGGATCCCGTGACGCGAATATCCCCAAGTCGGGCGTAAGAGCCATAGGACCAAAGGGGGCACAATCACAGGTTTGGCTGATATCTAAAGCCACATTGAAGTAGTAGAAGCGGTCGCGCCCAACGCCATCAACAACACCAAGCGCATTTTCAATCATCCGTTCAGTTGCGCCTATGGGATCACCACCCCAGGACGCTGTAATGGCATTTGAATCCGCCTGAGAACGGCACACCGACACACAATGGATGCAATGCATACAACGGCTGACATCAATCTCCACCTTGGGATCTACGGTGATACACCGGGTTGGACACACATCAACGCATTTACTGCATTCAGGTCCTTTGCATTCCTCAGCATTAACGATAGGATTCTGAGGGCCGTGCATCATTGTTTTGCTGAATTTTCCGACGCATCCGATACCCAGGTTCTTCAGGGTGCCTCCCATCCCTGTTCCTCCATGTCCTTTGAAATGTGTGAAGATGATTATCACATCGGCGTCTCGGAGAGCCATTCCTACTTCAACCTTCTTGACGTGCTTTCCTTGTATCGTCACATCGAACGTATCGGTCCCCCAATATCCATCTAATAGCACAATAGGTGCGCCCATGGTGCCGATGGTGTAGCCGTTAGCTGCGGCCATTCGGAAATATTCTGCGGAGGTTGTTCGACCACCGTACAATCCCGAACCATATCCTAGACCCGCCGATTCAGCTAGTATGGGCATTCCTCCTTCTTGTTTCACCAGATCTACGATTTTTCGAAGGAGTGCTGGTCGCATGTACATGAGGTTCCCGTATGCCCCGAAGTGTGTCTTGATGAAAACGCGGGCATCTTTATTGATGGCTTTTTTCAGACCTAATTTCTTCCAAAGGATTTCGAGTTTATCCAACATGGAATTTCGGGGTCCAACCTGTCGGTTGAC
>JAEOSA010000226.1 GCA_016840595.1 Candidatus Hermodarchaeota archaeon
AATCGGGCACCTCTACACCATCATCCAAGAAAGCGGAAAAAGGAACTACTACCCAGTCTTCAACTTCAAGTGGGCACCGCGACACTTGGCGGACAGGGGCGCGAAAAATATCCGCATGTGGGTGGAAACGTTTTCGAAGCTGTCCCAAGACGCTGACGAGTTTGTGTCCGCCTGCGACTACGACATTGAAGGGAGCCTCATCGGCTACTGCATACTGAAGTACGCCTGCGGCGGCAAGGAAACTTCAGCGAAAAGGATGAAATTTTCTACCCTCATGAAAAGCGAGTTAGAGAAAGCTTACGAACAGCCTCTTCCCCACTTAGATTTCGCGCTAATAGAAGCCGGAAGAACCCGACATGAAGTGGACTGGCTATACGGCATAAACCTTTCCCGAGCATTGACTTTGGCTGCGCGTCGCTGGAGCGGCAGATACTCCACGTTGAGCACAGGAAGAGTGCAGGGACCCGCCCTCCAGTTTCTGGCTAAGAGAGAGAAGACAATCCGCAGCTTTGTGCCCACCCCCTACTGGGAAATAAACGCTGAGGCTGAAATCCTGAACTCTGTTGTTGAGGCGGAATATGAAAGAAAACGAATCGAAACCAAGGCGGAGGCAGACGCTGTTGTGGAAGCCTGCGCAGGCAAAACTGGCGAAGTCACGAAGGTTGACGTGAGAAAGGTTCACGAGAAGCCTCCCATCCCCTTCGACGTGGGCACGCTTCAGCGGGAAGCCTACAGCCTCTTCGGCTACACTCCCAGACGCACGTTGGCAATCGCTCAGCGCCTATATCTTGACGCCTTGATTTCCTACCCGAGGACAAGCAGCCAGAAACTTCCTCCCATAATCGACTACAAAGAAATCCTCAACTCCCTTAAACGGAAACCTGCATACAGCAAATTAGCCTCAAAACTTCTGGAAAAGGAAGAGTTGAAGCCGAGAGAGGGCGCTAAAGAAGACCCCGCCCATCCGGCTGTATATCCCACAGGAAATCTGCCGGAAAAGCCCTTGGGAATACCTGAGAAGAGGGTTTGGGACTTGATTGTCCGGAGGTTCATGGCTGTTTTCGGGGAGGAGGCGCTCAAGGAGAGCCTGAAGGTTCGCCTAGACGTGAACGGTCACAGCTTCTTTTTGAGGGGAAGACGGATTCTGAAGGAAGGCTGGATGGAATATTACAAGCCCTACATCAGAGCCGAAGAAGTGCTCCTACCTCCTATCAAAGAAGGCGATAAGACTCGGCTAAGGCGGGTCATACGGGAAGACAAGTTCACCTGTCCACAGTCTCGCTATAATCCAGGCAGTCTCCTGAAGAAGATGGAAAAGCTTGGGATCGGAACAAAGGCGACCCGAGCAGAAATCATTCAGACTCTCTACAATCGCGGTTACGTCAGGGACGAACGAATCGTGGTAACTGAGCTGGGATTCGACGTTATTGATGTTCTTGGCAAGTATGCTCCTGTGGTAACCTCGGCAAAACTCACTCAAGAACTTGAGGGTAAAATGGAGCAAATCCAGAACAATAATGTGAAGAGAGAAACGGTTCTCGCGGAAGTTGTTGAACAGCTGAAACCCCAGCTGGAACAGTTCAAAGAAAACGAGGAGCCTATAGGTGAAGCCTTAACCAAAGCCATCAAGAGAGCGCAAACAGAGGAACGAATCGTGGGAAAATGCCCAAACTGTGGCACAGGCAACCTGACAATTATCTATTCGCGGAAGACCCGAAAGCGGTTCATAGGCTGCAGCAACTACTTCAAGGGCGTCTGCAGAACATCGTTTCCTCTTCCCCAACGCGGAACCGTCAAACCCACGGGAAAAAACTGTAAAGCGTGTGGATGGCCTCAGGTGCTGGTGTGGCTCAGAGGCAAACGACCTTGGAGACTGTGCTTCAATCCTGATTGTCCTCTTAAGAATAAGCGGAGGAAAAAACCGTGAAGTGTATGGTTTGCGACCGAGAAGCCGTGGAGAAGTATTGCGAGTTCCACGAGAAGGCTTACCAGAATGTTGTCCAGAAATTCGAGGACTGGAAAAGGGCTATAGGCGTCTCTTGGAAGCAATATTTAGAAACTGTTTTGGAGAATTCATTCACAGGCGCTTGGGCAAAAGAAGTTGCAAAACAGTTGCTTTCTGAAATAGAGTGATATTTCTTCTTCTTGACTAGACAATTAATCAATAGGCATTTTTTGGTTCAAGATTTTTTAGCCAAATAATTTTTTAGGTTCATTGATAAACAGATATACGTTCTGAAATGGGGGGCACGAGAAACCTTGAACAAGCCTATATTTTTGCTAATTCTATTACTTTTAATTACTATAATTTCTCCAATCGTATCGGCACAAGATGAAACTGGAACTGAAGTAGGGGGAGTACTTGATGAAAATACAATCTGGACATTAGAAAACAGTCCATACTTTCTCACGACACCCTTGCTTGTAAATGATGGTGTGACTCTTACAATAGAGCCTGGAGTAACTGTTTATCTTACAGATTATTACATTAGAGTGGCGGGAACATTAAATGCTCGAGGCGCCCCGACAAACCGTGTGTCGATAATCTGCAACAGCACTGAAGAGCATCTGGATGCATATGATGATGCACCAATTCAGTTTACTAGCACGAGCACTAGTTGGGATGAACAAACTGGTTTTGGTTCAATAATCGAAAACACAATTATCAATTCAACAAAGAAGAGTTTTACAATTTACATCTTTGAAAGTTCTCCTAAGATTAACAATAGTACTGTGGTAACTACTGGTGGACAACGGGCAATTTTTATTGAAGGTGGGGACTCAATAGTTTCGAATTGCTCAATTACAAGTAACCAATACGGAATGACTGTGCGGACAAGTAGATTTTTATTCAATTACGGAACTTGCAATGCGCTCATTTCAGGCAACATTATTTCCGGTTGCAAGACTGGAATAAATATAGGCGGTGGTTCACCTATTGTTGAAAACAATCTGATCACAAATAATTATGGAGACAAAATCTCTGGGGATGGGGGTATACGGATAGATAATGAAATAACAACTCCTTTGATTCGAAATAACACAATTATTGGCAATTCAATAGGATTAAACTTGATAGGCTCTCCCTCACCAACAATCATGTTTAACAACATTCATGATAATGACGAGTATAATATCTATTTGTATGATGGTTCAGCCTCAGACGTAGTTGCCACTCAGAATTGGTGGGGAACAACTGATGTGTCTTCAATTAATCAGTCAATCAGAGATTTCAAAAACGATTTTAACTTGGGCACAGTAACTTTTGTCCCCTTTTTAATGGAATTAAACCCTAACGCACCCAATCTACGGCTTATGGTGAATTTCACCCACTCATCTGAACCACTCTATGCTTTTAAAAAGATAGATTTTGACGCTTCTGCATGTTATGGTGAATACAGCAATCTCAGTAGCTATTCTTGGGATTTTGGAGACGAAAACACCACAATCCTAAGTACCCCCCTTGTAACTCATACCTATACAACAGCTGGAGATTTTCATGT
>JAEOSA010000001.1 GCA_016840595.1 Candidatus Hermodarchaeota archaeon
CCAGTCGAAGGTTCGTCAAGAATGACGAGTTGATTTGCCAACTTATTACGACCCAGGAATTTCGTGAGTTTTACTCGCTGTGCTTCTCCACCAGAGAGAGTGGGCGAAGGTTGCCCAAGTTCAAGATAGCCCAGCCCGACATCAAGAAGCGCTTGGAGAATCCGCTGGGCCGATTGCCGTTTGGCTTGTGTAAGGTGTTTTGACTTGTTAATTAGTCCTTCAATTTCAGCAATTGGAAGGGCATAGAAATCAGCAATGGAGAGCCTTTCTCCATCAAACTCAACCAGTTCACTTATGACTTCGGGGTTAAATCGTTGTCCTTCACAATCTGAGCAGGGAATCCAGATGGACGGCAAATATCGCATCTTGACTTCGCTCGCACCAATTCCCTTGCACGTCGGACAAGCACCTTCAGGTCGATTAAACGAAAAATGAGACTTGGATAATCCTGTTGCACCCGAATACAAATCACGAATGATATCTGATAACTTCGTATAGGTTGCTGGGTTAGAACGCGGATTACGACCAATCGGACTTTGATCCACCATGACTGGTTTTAGTTTCTGCCCCTCAATTCCTGCACAGCCAATTGGCTCTTTTTTCTTCAATGAAGGCACGAGAACATGTTCAACTAGCGTGCTTTTCCCAGACCCAGATACTCCAGTAATAACTGCTAATCGCCCTAGGGGAATTTTCACATCAATTTCCTGCAGATTGTGTTGGTATGCCTTCTGAACATGAAGAAATTTTTCAGGCGGGGGACGTGGCTCAAGAGTCATCACACGGTCCCGGAGACTGAAATATCGTCCCGTTACCGTGTCAGCTTTCCATAGTTCGGCGGGTGAACCACTGAAAATAACTTCTCCTCCATCTTTACCTGCACCAGGACCAAGATCAATAGCTGAATCGGCAGAAGCAGCCGCCATTCGGTCATGTTCTACAAAGATTACCGATCCAGATAATTCGCGAAATGCAGGAAGCAATCGGGCGACATCTGCAGGGTGCTGACCAATCGTCGGTTCATCTAATACGTGAAGCATGTCCTCTAATCGGCTAGCCAGTGAAATTGCGAGCCTCACTCTCTGGGATTCACCCCGAGATAAGGTTGGAGATGATCGATTCAAAGAAATATAGCCCAGTCCCACACGTTCCAAGGCGTCTAACCGTCGTTTAATCTCCGAGCGTAGTCGGGTTGCGGTTGAAGGAAGGCTCACATCCGAAAACAGCTGTTGTGCTTCTTCCACAGAGAGGGCTAACAGTTCAGGGAAGCGCATTCCTCCCCAGCGTACGCCTGCCGCCTGAGGATGCATTCCAGTTTCATCACATCGCTCACAACCTTTACCTTTGCAATAAGGACACAACCGGTTGAAATGCGTGGGTCGCACTTCACGGAAGCCTGTTCCACAAACACTACAGATTTGCGTTGTAGTTAACATCACATCGGTTGTTTCTCCCTGGGCTCGAACAGCCCCTGCACCTAATGCGGTCGTCCTCTGTGCAAAACCTCTCACCTGTTTGACCGTGCTTGTACTATCAATGACTCTCGTTTCAACCTCAATTGAATGATTTTTCTTGGGATTGAGAGCTTTCCTATTCCACTCTTTTCCATCAACAAGAATCTGACTTTTCTCAAATTCGTTGCTCAACACCTTGAGGAGCGTGGTATGACTCCCTTGCACACTCTGAAACAATGGTGCAAACAGTCGCAGAGGTTCATTTTTGGATAGTGTGACGAGCTTTTCCACTATCTCGTCCTCAGTTAATACCATCAGAGGTGCTTCACATTGAACACAGTATCGAACGCCATAATTTGCAAACAGCAATCGGAAGAAAGGGTGTAACCCAGATGCGGAAGCAAGAATGGAGAGTGGATTGCGATTCAGTAGATTCTGGCCTACAGCAATTGTGGGTCCCAAACCAATGATTGAGTCAACATCAGCAGGAGCTAGCCTCTCTCCACCGCGACCATACAAAAAGACATCCAAAAACCGTCTGTGTGCCTCATGGTATAATGTGTCAAATACAAGAGACGTCTTACCCGATCCCGAAACGCCAGTGACCACGGTAAGACCATCACCGACTTGAACACCGATGCTTTTGAGGTTGTGTTCACGAGCACCTTTTATGTGGATGTCCATCAGTATCTTCTCAGATTAAAACGTGGTTCACTATTAGTTTTTGCAGTATCACAATTTTCCACTTAAACGCATAAAACCAAACAGAGACTCTTTAAAAAGTAATTGACTTAAACAGTTAAAACCTACATTCCATGAACGGTGGATACCTATGGATGATGTGGTTTTAGGCAAAGGGAAGAAGCTACTTCTCATGGGCAGTAAAGTCTTCGAAGAAAGGGAACTACCCAAAGATGTGAAACGACGAATCGATGCTGCAATAAAGCAAGAGATGACGATAATCGTAGGCGAAGCCAAAGGAGCACCCCGCCTCTATCAAGACCACCTACGGAGTAGAAATTATCACAATGTCATTGTCGGACACGCACGCAGTCTACGTTACAATGCCGGTGACTGGCCCGACGTCAAATATGGTGACAATCTACGGGAACGCGAACGTAACATGATTGAGGATTGTCATGCTGCCATTGCCATCTGGATGAACAAGAGTAGCGTTATCGCAGGAAACTTGGAGCGCTTAAAATGGCTGGGTAAACCTACATTTCTCTACGAATGCTCTAGTAACACCGAAGACGTGTATGCTGGTCCTCTGGATCAAAACCGAATTTATGAGCCATTCCTTTATCGTAAATTGTTAACAAAATATGGCAAAGTACCAAGCATCAATGAAAAATGAATTAAATCAGTCAGTTAGTAACCTTCTTGGTCGTTAAGAGAAGCTCAACTCCTATGATGCACGAAAAACCGCAGCTTACGCTTTAAATAACATCATGGACGTGTGCCATTGGGGATATCGATGTCTGAACATCTCTACATTCCAATAGACCAATTAGATCAAGGTTTCCAGCAACTCATTCCAGAAGGAGCGACCATCCTTTACACTACTCGTGCTAACGTACTCAAACGGGGTATGGGTGCCCACAAAAAATCAGGCTTCGTCGTCGTAACCGACCAGGGCATCGCTTTTCACGCAGCTAAGACAGGACTCTTTGAAATGTCTATTGTCTCAATGGCTGCAGGAGCACTAGCTGGCTTCATTCCATGGTCATCCATTGACAAGTTCAACAACTACAAAGACAAAATCCAAGTCAAACACGTCCTTCCAGACAATCCAAAGAAGAAACTCGAATGGTTCTTCAAAGCCGAACGATGCAAAGATCATGGCGAAGAAAAGGGAGCCTTTGAAGGGCGCAAGAAAGGATTTGGTCCCTTCGTCGAATCTCTTTACAAACAGAACAAGTAATTGCTCAACACGCAGGCAGAGGACTAGAAGGACCACTTCTAGCCTCTAACCTTATTTTTTCAATACGCGGTTCTATCTAATTTCTTAGGCCTACGTTTTATTGTGATTAGATTTTTTAAATCCTCAAAATATGTTGAATCCATAACTCGTATCCATAGCCACTTACCATCATGTAATTTCTTGGTATTCTGAAATATATCTACGATGGCTGGTAAAAATTCGGATTCCTGAGTAATAAATTTACCAATCTCCTTTTTACCATATACAATCAGGAAACTGAAACTATTCTTTTCAGGGAAAAGCGACACGATTGTGCGTCCACTTTTTCGATATCGTACGACCCAACCATAATTATCCCCATAGTAGATAGTTTCCAATAGCAAATCATAATGAGTTGCCAGGTATTCCTGAATTTGGTTCCATGCTGAAATTGCTTCAGCATTAGAGATGAAGGTGATGATGTCGGTTTTGGTTGGTGTTTGGGCTCGATTCAACATTCGTTGATGTGCTTTGTGCTCCATAAGAAATCCGCTTCCCTTTGGGCTTTTAAAACTATTTCAGCTAGGTGTGGACTCATAAGATTCTAATATCTTGAGTTCTCGCTTATTCTACTAGTAAGTAAGGTTGTTGAATGTGATAGTTGAAGGTTACTCCCAGTTTGGTGCAACAGAACGAACTCCTGGGGCAATACGCAATATTCTCGATTATGAAGGTGTAGTAGCACCGCACACTCGAGAGCCATTCACCGAAGCACTACTCATGGGCATAGGAGGTGGACTTGGTGCTGAATATGCCACCTGGGCTTTCAAACCTATTGACCCTTCTCGCCCACGAAAAGCGAAACTATACCTCCGTTTTCACCATGTGAAGAACTACATTGACAAGAATGAAGAAAGTATGCTTCCTAAAATTGCCGGTCGACTTGGAGTAACACTTACAGTCAAAGAAACTGCAAGCAAAGAACGCGCTAATGAATTCCTTCGTGAATCATTGCAATCAGGCAAACCAGTTATCACGTATCTTTCAGTCTGGCATAGCCAATATCAGCGACGGGAAATCAAAGAACAGTACAGCCAAGATCCAAACTTCTTCCCACCTCTCTTATATGATGAACACGTGAATTTCCTTCCCTACTTCACTCTTCCATATCCGTGGATCAATCACACTCTCACAATCGTTTACAGCTTCGACGAAGAATCAAATAAGATTCTCCTCACCGATTCAAGCACCCAACCCCACACACTAACCATTCCACAGTTCAACATGTCACGGGGCATAATTAAGAGCCGAAAAAATGCAGGTCTTATTATAACTCCTCCATCAAAAATTACAAATCTACATCGAGCTATCCGTATAGGAATGCACGACTGCGTTGAAAGCCTCCTCCACGAAAAAGCCGTCATATCCGGTGCCTATCTTCGTGTCGAAACCTGGAATGCCATGGCCAAGGCTCTGGCGAATCCAACAGCTAAACGTGGGTGGCTCACACTCTTCAATGAAGGGTGGCAACTCTTTGATACACTCACTCGGCTCCACGCCCAGATTGCCTTCCACAACAGCGATGGTGGAGCCCTTCGCTCATCCTATAGTGATTTCCTTCAGGAAGCAAGTGACATCCTGAAAAAACCTCAGCTACGCGAGATTGCCAACCAGTTTGCAGATATTGGAATCATGTGGGATGATCTCGGTGTCGAAGCCCTTCCTGATGATATTCCTCAACTCCAGGCAGCTCGACGGACTGCCCTAGAATGGAATTCGCTTTTCAAAGTGCATGGTGAATCTGCGAAGAAGCGGTTAGACGCTGAGGCGAAGAAGATTCAAACCATTCGAGCAGAAGTGTCAGAAACGTTTCCATTGACTGGTAAAGAAATCATCGCCTTATTTCAGGACCTAAGTACTCGATTCGCAGAGATTTACGAAGCAGAAAAAGTAGCCCTCAAGGCGTTGAAGAATCTACTCTAACGTTGGCAGTTACAAGTTTTTCATTTTTCGAAGTGACTGAGCATTATCACCATTTTCTTCAGCAAAGCGGTCAAAGATGTCTGCTGGTTCAATCAAGAATTCGATTTTTTTCGCAGCATCCTGGTAAAATTTCTGGTTCCTCTCTTCCAGATCGGATGCGAGTTTCAACAGTTCCTCATCAGGACAGCCTTCAGGGCACTCAGATTTCACTCTGTATTCATTATCCTGCAATCCGTGTATCGGTTCAAGAATCATTTCCGTGGTGTTTTCACGTCGAAGCCGTTTTAGAGTCTCCATCCGCGTCAGTCGTTTCTGAATATGTGCTTCAAAGGGAATTTTCAATTGCTCAGTTGACGTGATTGCGGAAGCAGTTTCATAAAATGCCGCAGCCATCGCCTCCAATTCTAAGGCAAATTTAATGACTGCACCAAATGTTCCGAGTTCCATTGCATCACCTTACACTGCAGGCTAGAACCACCGCGTAATGACCACTTTATTTTCTGTGAAAAAGTCTACGGCATCCTTTCCCTGTCCATGCAAATCACCGAAGAAGGAATCCTTCATTCCTGAAAACGGAAATGTGGCAATCGGAGCCACAATGCCAATGTTGATACCGATATTTCCTGCTCTAACTCGGTATTGGTAGTCTCGGGCTACTTTTCCGCTCGAAGTAAACACTGATGATGCATTCCCATATGGGTTGGCATGGATGATGTCTATGGCTTCATCCAAATCTTTCACGTGGATAATTGACATAACTGGACCAAAGATTTCCTCCTTGGCTATCGTCATCTCTGGTTTAACTTTGTCAAAGATGTTGGGACCAATGAAAAGGCCCTTCGGATAATCCTTTACTTTGACATTCCGTCCGTCCAGAATGAGTTCAGCACCCTCTTTGATTCCCGTTTCAATGTAACCTAGTACTCGTTTCAGGGCGGCTTTCGTGGCAATGGGACCCATATGCACATCTTCGTTCAACCCATCGCCAATAACTAGTTCTTTGGCGGCTTTCACAACGGCTTCTTTGAGTGGTTTGTACACTTCTCCAACAGCAAGCAATACTGCACCACTCAGACATCGTTGTCCTGTATTTCCAAAGAACGAACTCATCAGGTTTGGTACAGTTCTTTCAATGTTTGCATCTGGCATCACAGTGATGAAGTTCTTTGCTCCAGCTTGGACTTGTGCTCGTTTGCCATGTTCACCACATTTTTTGTAGAGTAATTTCCCGATCGGTGTTGAACCGACAAAAGACATCCCGATAGTATCCGGGCTTTCAATGAGGGCATTTACCACTTCGGGCCCACCATTGACCAGATTCATCACGCCTTTCGGAAATCCAACCTTATCGATAAGCTCAAACTGTCGAATCTGGCTTAATGGCACTTGCTCGGATGGTTTCACAATATACGTATTCCCGCACGCAATAGCAAATGGCCAAAACCATGTCGGAACCATCCCCGGAAAATTAAACGGAGCCACACAGAAGAACACACCCAGAGGTTGCTTGATCACCATTTCATCGATGCCGGCGGCGATATCTTCGAAATTATACCCCATTTGAAGCGAGGGAATACTGGCAGCTGCTTCCACGTTTTCAACTGCCCGGCGATATTCACCCCGCGCCTCATCAAGGATCTTTCCATGTTCAGTGGTAATGGTTTTCGAGAGGTCTTCAAAATGATCCTCAAGTAAATTCCGGAACCGATAGAGGTAGCGAATCCGGGTCTGAGCTGGCGTTGACCGCCAACGCTCATAAGCTGTTTTTGCTGCTTCAATGGCCTCTTGGGCTTCCTCAGCAGTGGACATGGGCGTTTTGGCTAACAGTTCTCCAGTTGCAGGGTTATTAATATCTCGGGTTTCTTTCCCTTTTGACTCGATCCAACGCCCGTTAATATAATTCTTGACAACTTCTCCCTTCATGGAGGTTCACAACGCAGTAACATCGATTTGTTGTAGTAAAAAGAGTGGTGACTCACTCCTTAAAGATAGTCGGTTGAGCCACGAGTTCCTCCTGAAGCAGGATTCCCTCCTTCAGGTTTCTGATAATACGCGCATATCGGCATCTTTGAAATAGCGATGAGCCCGTTTCCCGTATTTGGCATCCAGTTTCATCGCATAACCTCTTAGTGCTTTCAAGGAAGAAATTCCACCGATTTTTTTATCAAATGAGAGCCTCATTTTCCACCCTTGTTTTCGAAGACTCTGGGTAGGGGTTGCCCATCCTTCGGCTAATTTAACAAATTCGCCACGCACTCCGAACTTTTTGAGGTTCTTTAGAACGATATCTTTCACCGTAGGCCAGGTACCAAGCCCTGTTTCGGTCCCCCTATTATCAATATACGTCTCAGGTTCGACTACAAGATACCCACCATTCTTCTCCTTGAACACTCCATACCTAGCAAAAATCCAGAGAAACCGAATAAGATGAAGAATCCGACCCTTCAGTCGGTGTTGCTGTGGCATAATGTCAGTGTCCCTCAGTCCCAACGAGGATTTCTTGATCCTTGTAAGAAGAGAATGAATAGCCTTGAAGCCTTCAATTTCATCTGAAGAATAGGGTAAACTTTCAGGGAAGTCAACAACTTTTAGTTTCAGAGGTTTTTCCACGATAGGATCGACAATCTGGTCGGGGGATAATTTTGAGCGGATTTTCTCAAGGCGTTTCACACCCTCAAAGGGTTCAACAAAAGTCCGATAATCCTCATCGGACATAGGTTCACCCATTCGCTTCTCAAAGATTTCCCGATTCCAAGTACCTGCATGTTGTAACTCAAAATCACAAGGAAATCGAGAACAATACGCACAGTTCTTTATCCCCGTCCTCGTCACACATTGCCGAATCCGACACCCACGACGGAAATTCGCATGCCAATGGTTTACATCCTTTGGAATTTTGTCCTCAGGTGTGAGACACAATAGACACGGCTTCTTTGTCGGTGTAAATCCTAAAATCGCTTTGGCTCGCTTAGCAAACGCCGGAAAATCTTCCAGTGGCAAATCCTTTCGTGTAATCGGTGACCACGGACATCCACCACAATTCATCCCACATTTCGACACAACTTCAACCATACGATCTTCACCCACCCTGTCTTTCCAATACAATCTTGGGAACCTGAAGGGGTCCTACACAAACATTCCATATCTGCTCTTCTATATAGTTAGGGACCCCTTCATCTAGGTAACTCCACTACAGGACCCAAGACAGGAGAACAAACGCCCGACCACCACCAGTCGATGTTGTTCCATCCATTTTCTTCTGATAAATCCGGAGCGTGAAGCCTGCATGGGGTTCCTCTTGTTCTCCGATTTTCTGATAACCTAGCTTCTCATAGAAATGGTGATTCCGAGTATGCCACTCTGGCGTATCCAACACCCACTTCTTAGCAAGAAAAGTACCATGGATATAATCCATTACCTGTGAACCAATGCCGACATTCTGGTACTCAGGATCCAGGAAGATTGTACCTAGCACATTTGATCCCTCTTCCGGATAATCTCGAAACACTATGAACGCCCCAATCAAGGTGTCACCCAACATGATTTTGTAGCAGTTGCCAGGGCGCATAAACTGTCGAAAGAAGCCCCCATTGTTGTATCCGTTGGGACCTCCTTCGGGCTCACCTCGGAACCGTTGTGAATCATCATCAAAGCTCCGAGTCATCACCGCAGTCAAGGCTGGAATATCCGCCTCAGTCGCTTCCACGTAACGAAGCTGACTTACATCTACGTTTTTCATTCTCACTATCAACTCCTTCTTTCATTTGACTCTTTCACCAATGGAATCCGCTACTTGGTAATCGGATAGTACAGATCCAAGATAAGATCTGGACCGGCATCGGGGTCATGGGCTTTCTCTAACCCCGGATGGCCTCGATACCTGTAGCCATTCGTCTTTGCCCATTCATCTAAGCGATGCCACGATTCCAAGATCCCATGTTCTTTGAAGAAGTCGGATTCCAATTCCTCCTTCAACACACACGTCGTTACGGCATATTCGCCGCCTTCTACCTCTTTCACCTCGACCACATCGTCTGATTCGATGTCATCACCCACCTGAATCCAGAACATGTAACCATATTCACGCTTTCCGGGTTCTGGTGGAGGATCATTAAAACCATACACTGGATGCTTGACCAAGTCACCTAGCAGTCCTTTCGATTCTGCCCAGGCTCGCATTTTTGCCCAAGCTTCCAGCTCTGGTGTAATGCTAATTACACGCAAGCTAGCCACCCGCATCGGCTCAAGTCGAACAATACGAATTTCTTTACTTCCCACTCTTTTCACATCCAATTCATACATATTCTTAGGAGGACTTCTGAACCTCCCTGATAGGCTGATATAAATCGAGAACGACCTCCGAAACAGGAGCCCCAGGATTCCGATACTTCTCCAGAGACTGGCGGCTCTCGTCGATCTCGTATTTCTCACTCAGGACAACCCACTCCAATAGTTTCTTCCACGGCTCTAAAAACCCAGATTTCTTTGTAAATTCAGATTCCAGTTCCTCACCAAGCTTACATGAAGTTACAGCAAAAAGACCACCATCTGCATCTTTTGCTATAATTTCGCCTTCGCCTTTGAAGAGGGTGCCCATACGCATCCAGTACTCATACCCGTATTCCTTCTGGCCAGGCGACGGATTCGGATTGTTGAAACCAAATATTGGGTGATTATCCAAGTCAGTTAGTAACCCTTGGGGTTCAGCCCACACTCGCATTTTCTCCCACGCATCAATCTCTGGCGTTGCACTAAACGCCCGGACACTAGCTACGCGCATCGGTTCCAACTCGATAACTTGCACGAACAAATCCTCAATCTCCTTCTCCTTGCGCTCAGCATAGATCTTCTCGATGTATCTCGCAGTCCGAACGGAGTGTAGTTCCTGACGACGCTGTGTATCCAGATACGCTGAACTAATTGCTGAAAGCATAATCTGTCCATCTGAGCTCACTTCATAGCGACCTCGACTCTTTTGAAGAATTACACCAGCCTTCACCAGCAATCCCAGATGATGAGATAAAGCAGTTTTCCCAAGCCCTGTAAGTTCCCTTAGTTCACTGAATAGGCGAGGACGATGCAAGAAGGCCGTGAGGATCTGCAACCGCTTTTCATTTGCTATTGCACTCAGCACATAGGCGACATCCTTGCCCAGTTTTCCGATGACATTCCAGGCGGTTTCTGTATCCGTTTCGTTCATGAGAGAATCCCAGCAGATGGGGAAAGTGTGGAAATCCTTTATATTTGTTTCGAAAAAATTGAACGTTAGTCCTAATATTACTGAACAAAAATAATGCGAAATCTTAACTACATTCAACTTGCTCAAATAGTGCTTCCAACTCAATATCCTAATCGCAAAGACTAGCGTATGTCAGCTTCGTGAAGTATCTTCGCTAATTGAGTTTCTCGATAACCAGTAAACCAACGAATAGGGTAAGGTGCAATGGTATTCTCAATTTCCACACCAGGCATTATCCGAATGCGTTTCGCGATGGGTTCTGCATCACGCACATTGTCCAACACAAAATCAATCCACATCAAGTTCTGAGATGCCGAATGCCATTCAGTCCAAAATTCAGTACTAAACTCTTCTTTGAGAGGTTTCACGACATCTTCGGGTTTGATTATCTTTGGCTGGTAGTTAATACGGAAAGTTATCAGATTACTCGCCCCGCTAGTGGGGTCAATATCAATTGTGAATATCACGCTGCGGCCTTCATGAAACTTTTGAAGGATTCTGCGTACGCGTTTTGCCGTTAATCTTGATTTTGATGCAATACGAGAAATCGGCATCCGGGCATCCTTTGCCAATTGCGCCAAAACTCTCAGTTGGAGCTTAGAAAACGTTGTACGTTCTCCTCGGTTCGCAGGGATGGGGTGGATTTCAACCTCATTCACTCCCTCAAGAGCTCGAAAATACTCACTGAGCTCAAAAATATCATTACCTTCTCTGTAGCTCGCTCTCACGACAGCGGAGCCATACGAATCGAAGCGCACCGATTCCACTAATGGATGGGCACCTAACTGTTCCATGAACTCTTCATCATCATAGGATCGATTTGAATACACAAAAATGATCAAAGGATGCGCATCCACCGTGCTCCAGCTCAAACGAACGACATAACGATGAATAACTCCGGATTTCTGTAGTATTGCCACTCGTCGTTTAATCGCATTAGCTGATATTCCGTGGTCTCGGGCTAGATCTTCATATGAGGCTCTGCAGTTTTTCCTGAAGGCATAGAGGATGCCTTTGTCAACGGAGTCCACGATAATCATCCAGCCTATTAGTATGCTAATATCAGCTCCACTTTATTTTTACTAATTTGGTTTTTTTATAAATAATCTACTTTTTCTTCCTAGTTTGTGAGGCTGTCAAAGTTAATTTTTTTAATTGAATTGCCTTTTAATTAAGAAATTGGTGAGTTTGTGTGTCTTCTGAAAAAGACTGGAGAATTTTTCTTGGTCCAATTCTTCTGCTTGTTGTTTCCTTTCTGATCTATTTGCTTCGCTATCCATTGTGGTGGGCTGTCATATTTGTTGAACAAATATTTTTCATGTTGATTATCTCTTATGGCGCTGTTTTGATTCTCGCTTTGTTCTTGCTGAAGTACGATTCGAA
The DNA here is from genome assembly GCA_016840595.1 of Candidatus Hermodarchaeota archaeon. The sequence continues at coordinate 11,963 of JAEOSA010000001.1, forward strand.
GTCATCATTAATCTCCTTCAAGAAAACGAGGTATGTTTGGGTTCTTGTTGGTCTGATTTTTGCGCTGCTATATTTAGGGCTATGGTATATGGTTAGTTTCGTTCTTGGTAGCAGATTTGAAATCACTGCTTTTCCAAATCTTACGGGTTATGAAGCATACGTTGTTTATTCTCTGCCACTAGCTTTCATTCTTTATCTTGTATTCACCGTTTTTGGAGCATTCGCAGAAGAGGTTGCCTATAGAGGATATGTTCAAACACGGATTTCATCAAGATTTGGCTACATCGTTGGCATCTTTATCGCTGCATTATTTTTCTCTTTACAACACATCCACGTTTTTCAGCCAAACTGGATAGTTGAATTCTTTCAAACACAGTTTTTACATGTTTTGTTATTTGGCATATTCACTGGTTATCTTTTCTTCAAGAGCCATCAGAACATCTGGAGCGTCTTTACATTTCATGCTGTGATAAACATCATTAACGTGACTGTTCCGATACTAGTGGTTACGGCTTTTCCGTTTGCCAATCAGATAGCAACGACTCTCAGTTTTATTCTGATAATTGCTATTCTAAAATTTCTGAAATTAATGTGACTACTTTACAATTAGATCAAGTTGTTGAGTTTTTTCCAGCTTGACGGGCTTCTTCCATGATGGTGTGAGCAGTTTTCACTTCACCCTTTCTTCCAAATCCTGGAGCTAAGACGGTGGCACTATGCTGGATTCCTAAATATTCAAACACATCCCGTAACATCCCAACTGTATGACGAGCATAGGTTTCCGAACCTCCACCCATCGGGATAGTCAAAACAACTCGTTTTCCACGAAAGTGTTCACGCCCGATACTTATCCATCGATCTAAGAACGCTTTGAATTGGGCACTGGGACCCCACCAATAGATGGGCGTACCCAATACCCACACCTGACTTGCTTTCATTTGCTCCACAAGTCCTGGCATATCGTCCTTTTGGACACAGACGCCTGTTTTATCACAGGCAAAACAGCCCTTGCATGGGCGAATATCTAACGTATCTAGGATGACCTTAGAAGTGTCACTTCCTGCATCTTTTGCACCTTTTAGAGCTTCATCGACGAGAATTTCTGTGTTCCCGTTTCTACGAGGGCTACCTACAATTCCGATAACATGTTTTGGTTCACTCAATCTAATCACAGTTTCATCCTACTTATTCAAAGACTAATTTACAACAAGGATTTCCATCCAAGATGCTTCCAACACGCTTTGCTCGAATCTTGGGGTTGAATGCTTCAATGAGCGCGAAATCCACTTCACAATATAACCTGCCAAGATCTTCAACTCCACGGTCCATCCAGGCTTCGGCATAACAGCAGTAGGTTGTGCCTTCATCATTATACTCCCACCCTGAAGCTGGTAAATCACTGAACTTGGCAAAATTTTCCATCGTTAATTCTAAGCCAGCGTTCTCGACTTTTTCTCGTATCGCTGTTCCTCTCTCATTACCGTAGTTGCGAACGGCTTCAAGTACAAGCCGTTTTCCTTCCACGTTACCCAGTTCTTTTACCAGAGTTTTAGCGAAATGGTAGAAGAGTAGTCCGACTTGGTTGCCTACTTGGCGCACTTGTTTCGCACAATCTTTTTCAGAAATCATCTCGGTCATATAGTGTCACCCATACTAACCTTTTTTGTACTTGTCTTACATGTTTTGGGTATTCTTTTCTTTTGGATGTTAAAATTCTTCTTTTAAACGGAAAGCTTTATATCGTAGAACAAGAGTATGTTCTCACTACTTGAGAAAATCCAGACGATTCTTGTACCCGAATTAAACGCACGTGTCTGTCTGGTCCTCGCGGGGGAATCACAACCAACAAGACATAGTCACAACATGTGAACTCTTGTTGTGAGCCCCAATCGTGAGTCCGCCTTTAATACAAAACAGACCAAAGCTATCATCGGGAACATGAACGAAAACACAACAATCCATGGTAGATATGAATGAGTCGTGTCAGTCGGATGCTCGGGTTCAAAGCCCCCTCGCCTAATGTCACACGTCTTGCGTCAATTGTATTACTGTTAGGTTCAACTTGGTCCATCGCCTTTCAAATCTCAACCACTTTTTGGATGATTTCAATTGCTACAGCCCTTGGCGGTGGCGATTACATTCTTGGTATGGGAATGGTCGGTTTCTTGGTAATCGTTCGAATAGCTGTACAGACATTGCTTGACTATCCAACGGGAGGAATTGGTGATTGGATTGGTCAACGATGGATCCTGGCTGGCGCTCTTGTGTGTTATGCCTTAGCGTTCTGGTTAACATCAATGGCTACTTTATCTACACCTTTCATTATTTTCGTGATAATTTATGCATTAATGGGTCTTGGTGCATCGCAAGAGAGTGGTGCGATGCCCGCGTGGTTTGACAACAACTACCGGGTCGCGATGCCCCAGGACAAAGACCGGAAACAGTATGGCGTGTTCTGGTCACGGGCAGGAATGATGTTTCAACTCGTTTCAACATTAATCCTCATACCTGGTAGTATACTCGCCCTCATATTCAGTGAGGCCTGGGTATTCCAAGTCCAAGCGATTATCTTCATTGCCCTTGCTGTCATGACTCTGGTATTTGTCCGGGATCTTCCAGGAGCACGGAAAAAGGAGAGTGAACATGGCGGTTTCAGAGAATATGGACGGTTACTTAAAGACGGTATCAAATTCGTGGGTTCTTCCCGTTTCGTCACGTTGACGATGTTGGGTGAAATGCTCATGTGGGCCATAGGCATTGTCTGGTGGGAGATACTCCTCTTTCCTTTATACTTCGGGTATCTGCTGAGTAATGTCGCTGTAGCCACGTTCAGGACTTCAATGTTCGCACCGATGGTCGTCAGCCAGGAGAGGAGCGGTGTTATTTCACAACGTTTCGAACCGAAGAAATGGATTCCTCGTTTCCGGCTCATTCAGTTTGGCAGTATGGCATTCTTTATGTTGCTAATGGCTATTACTGCGATCTTTCCTCAACCCACAGCTGCAGCCGCGTTCATCACGGTATACATTCCCTTTACTGCAGCTCCCTTCATAACCTTACCTTTAGCCTCCATAGTCCCAGTAATTCTCATCTGGGTCCTATTCGTAGGGACTGATACTCTAGGACGAATTGCTGGGGTGCTCACCGGTCGGATTATGGTAGATGTTTACCCGAACCGGATTCGTAACTGTATGTATTCACTCCAACCCACCATTGCAATGCTACTCTCGATCCCTTTCATCATCCTCTTAAGCCAGCTGCTAGCATTCCTTCCGTTTCTGAAATTCCCCATTGTCTTCACGATTGCAGCTGGCGTTGCCTTCGCAGGGGCCCTGCTCATAAGACAAGGCTTCAAACATCCGATTCCACGAGATGAATCGATTGAAGAAGTGATTGGAAAAGTCAGCGAAGAAGAACCCAAGGTTCCTGAAGTCGAAGTACCTGAGGTTCCGATTCCAGCTGAAATACCTGCTCAAATGGCTACTGAGCTTCCAGCTGAGATTCCATCCGATGTCACATCAACGCCTCACGAAGAATTCAAAGAGCCACTCAAATAGAGGGATCACTCGTTGCTCGGGATTGATCCCTCTTTAATTTTCTTCCGCAATATTTGTAGAAGATTCTTTTGAGATGCATGGTGTTCTTCTGGGAATCCACCGCGGAACATTGTTTTTGTATTGACAGTATTCCTCTCCAAATCGACGCTCCAGATCCGATTCCTCTCTTTTAATGAACCAGATGTGGTTCAAAACCCCAAAGAAGCCCCACCATAAAAAAAATCACACTGGCTCCGAAGATAATTGCTTCACCTAGCAGCACAACCAGGACGTCCAGAATCATCGGGTTCCGCATATAACGATACAAACCTACAGCAACAAAGTGCTGAGTGGGTGCCTTTGGTGATAGAGTTCCCTTTCCTTCATTAGCAAATGCTCGAATGGTGTTGTACATCATGATGAGACCGATAATTATTGGAAGAATTCAAGCTAGTACTGAGAAGAAGGTGAAGGGATAAAGGAACATCCAAGGCAATCTCGTCCATATCGAAAAGAGTAGGAGTACAATTGGACCTACCAATAACACCAAGAATGGTAAGCGCAAGATGGCTTGGACGTGTTCATCCCGAGACACGTGTACACCACATTTCCTTTCTTCAGATTTCAACACTTAAAAGACTTCAATTCTAGTAAGACATCGAGGTGAGACACGTGTCAAAACTCGACACTAAGGATTTCAACAGCCAATTCGCCTTCGGACTAGCCAGGCAATATCACGGGATGTGGACCATGCTTCGTCAGGGTATCGAGAAAATTCCCGACACGCAATGGAAATTTGGAAAAGACAAGTGGTTCTATTCCCTCCGTGTTTATCACATCATTGAAACAGTGGAGTTCTATGCCCGGAACACCCACGAGGGAATGGAATGGGGTAAACGGTTAGGAAAAGTGAACTGGTGGGAGGAAATCAGTCACGAAGCGGCGGCTTTGTTGATCACTAAAAAGGCTGCCTTGAAATATATCGATGAAATGGAAAAAAAGATCAACAAACTGTTCAAGGCTTACTCGGATGAGGATCTTTTGAAACAAGATGGATTCCATTGGTTTTCTTCAATCTTTGAAAAATATCTCTACTGTCTTCGACACAGCGTTTTCCACATTGGTGAATTAGCCTTTGCACTCCGTGGACTTGATTGTGAGCGAATCGAATGGTCCTGAGGACGTAGATTTAGGCAACGGATTGGATGTTCATGGATGAATATTATGAATCAAATAAACGCCGGTGGAACGAGCTCGTAGCAATTCACGCGAAATCCGAAGAATACGATCTGGATGGCTTCTTGGCAGGGAAATCTAGCTTACACCAAGTTGAGTTAGATGCACTAGGCGATGTTTCAGGAAAAAGCCTACTCCACCTACAATGTCATTTTGGTATCGATACCATCAGCTGGTCACGACTGGGGGCGAAGGCGACTGGTGTGGACTTTAGTGAAACCGGAATCGAGTTCGCCCAAGAGCTCGCGAAACAGTTGGGCACAGATACTCGCTTCATCTGTAGCAACATTTACGATCTCCCACAGGTCCTAGATGAAAAATTCGATATTGTATTCACGAGTTTTGGCGTACTCTGTTGGCTCGGAGACATCAAAGCCTGGGGTCGAATCATCGCCAAATACCTAAAACCAGGAGGAGTCTTTCTAATTGTTGAGGGGCATCCAATCCTTTGGGTGTTTGATGCAGACCATCCCACTGATTTACAAATTAAGTATAGCTACTGGCATACGAAGGAGCCCATGCAGTGGGATGCTGATGGAACCTATGTTGAAACTGAAACCAAACTGAAACACACTCTAACGTATGAATGGCAACATACCATCAGCGATGTGTTGAATGCAATAATAACTTCAGGGCTCATAATCCTTGAAGTGAATGAATACCCCTTCATGCCATGGAAACCCTTTCCAATGGCGAAAAAAGATGAAGAGGACAACTGGCAACTGGAGGGTGACCCGTTGCCTCTTTGTTGGAGCGTGAAAGCCAGCAAGCCCTAACGGAAGCTATTCAGGCATCTCATTCTGGGCACTCGCAATCCATTTGCGAACCTTGTCTTTCGAAAGCGTGTACCCTTGAGGAACTTGTACACGTCCGAATTTCTCTGCATTGGATACTTTATTGTAAAGATTGTCAGGATCAGCAACAGCCAACTCTTCGATACTAGTGATATGGGCTCCCAACACTATGCATTCAGCATCTTCATTAGAGACATCATCAAGCCACGTTAGCCGAGCCATGGCAATCCATTTCTTGGCATGCGATTCGTTCACACCAGTGAGTTTCATGACATTGTCAGGTGTGGTTAGCGCGAGGTCTTCTACCCATTCAATGCTGCCTTCTCGGAGTTTTTCTCCATAGGCTTGGCCAATACCCTCAATGGTTTCAATGGGTAACTGCTTCGTTCCTGGTTGAGGTAATAAAACTTCTGGAACAAACTCTTCGGGACCCTCGGCAGGCTCTACAGTTTCAGCTTCCGGTTTGTCTTTAACTGGTTTGTGTTCATAATCAGTTTTACCATCGCCACCCCACAAGTAGTAGAACAAGACGATGATAAGCATGAAAATGCCAATGAAAAGCATTACGAGGCCAACAACCATTTGACCGAATAAAAGCCAGAATGCTGCCCCAGCAACAATCAGTGCAAATCCAAGAATTAGTAGAATGATTATGAGTATTGAGTCTCTTTGTGACATCACTCAAACTTCCCTATTGATGTGCGGTCATTTCTGTGAGTTTCATTTAACGGTAATAGGATTTAAAGGGCGCTCAACAGTCCTTTTTCCGCACCATCCAGTTTACATAGGATTTTAAGTTCTTATTCTTGAGGAGAAGGTCAGTGAATCCAAATGCCCCGAATCACCGCTAGCTCCGAATTTTTCCGGAACCTAATCCCTATGGTTTTTGTTTGTGGGCTCCTCTTCTCAATTGCCGCTGGACTACCTTCCACTTCAACCTGTACCTCAAATACTCAAGTGAATTCTCAAATCGGTGAGTCCTGTACAATCTTCACGGTGACAATGGGTGACACAGTCTTGTTTGGGAATAGCGAAGATTATCGTCTCTGGGGAGTATATGCCTGGTTTATGCCCTCACAGGACCTCTATACGCCCCAAGGCACTCGAACAGCAAACGGAGCGGTATTCTTTGGCTTTGATGAAAATGGCGATTCGGCGGACGGATGGCCCCAAGGCGGGATGAATGATCAGGGCCTCTGTTTTGACGGAAATGGCCTATCCTATTATGCATTGAACCCGCATTATGAACGTGACTCACCTTATGCCCATTATCTGGCAGAAATTTTGTGGGAATGTGTTACAATCGACGATGTCATTGACTGGTATCTTAACCACAGGATTGGTCCTGAAATGAGTTACCAAATCCATTTTGCTGATGCTACGGGTGACGCTGTGGTGGTGAGTGCTGGTTTGGATGAAGAATTATCCTTTACACGCATTGGAACTGAGAGTTGTTTAGTTTCAACAAATATCAATGTCGCCGACACCTCCAGGGATGTCTATGATTGCTATCGATATAGTTTGGCCATGAATATGCTGACTGCGATTTCAACTGAAGACGAGATTACCGTCGAAGTTTGTCGTGATCTACTCAATGCCGTACACCAAAACGGGGAATATGCAACCAAATACAGCAACGTGTTTGATTTAGTAAATCGTCAAATCTATCTATGGTATGATCGCAACTTCAACGAAGTAGCAATAATGGATCTCGATGACGAACTCGCCTTGGTTCAACCGGGAGCATCTGATTATTACGAAGCAACTGCTCTCTTTGGTGCCGTGGCTGATGAAGGGAATGTTCACTACCGGAGAATTGCACTGCCATCTCTATTTGCACCCCGGGTTCCTCTACAAGTAATTTTAGTGGCAGCTGGTGTGATTGTCCTTGTAGTGGTGGCCAGTGTAACTGTCATCATTATCAGAAAACGCCAAGTATGAGACCCTCGGTCAGTACTCGATCTCTTTAGGCAACTTCTTTGCGGTACTAATACTGCTTTCAATTTCCTTAGGAAGGGGGTTAATCCCATCAAACCCTGTTTCCTCGACGAACTCTCTCATCGCTGCCAGTAGAATTTCTGGGTCTTGTTCAGCCATTTTCTCCACCGTATCAATACCTGCAGCATAATACAAACGGGCACGGATTCCCTTGACTCCAGGTAATCGGGCTAAATCGGATAGTTTCACCAATTCCAGGATGACCTCTTCCGGGATATCAGTCTTCACCGTTAGTTCTCGTCGTTGATCCGGAGTACGACCTCGAGATCGCATTTGATTGACATCACGGATTCCAAATGCCTCTAATTTCTCCACGTATGTTGTGTCAATTCCTAGAAAATCACGCAGTTTGAAGAATTTCCGAGTCTTCGCCGTTCGTTCTTCTCTCAACTCCGAGGCTTGTAATATCATTGGCTTGTTGTTGATGAATCGATAATAGTAACGAATTGCCCACAACTGGCCCTTCGCAGATTTCTCTTCTTCCTGCTCAAACCATTCCACATATCTTGTTAAATCGTCAGGAGTTGCTTGTTCAATGGCTTTACGCTCTGCAAACTTATCTAGATACGCTTCGTAGGATCGGACAATTTTCACAACATTATCTACTGTATGTGGTTTACGTCCACCCCGTTTGAGAAACTGGCGAAATCCATTTTCATCCATACCCGGAACACCATTCAGAGTGCATCTATTTGCAGAGGGTTCTTTTATTTGTTAACACACTAGAAGCCTTTAGTTACTCCTACCTTCTTTTTTTGGGATGATGGTTGTGGGTGTGGGAGATTTTTAAAGCGGTGTGGCTGGAGGTTACTTATTATGTCATTTTCTACAAAGCGGTTTCAACTAGTAATGGAGGTCGGAGGGTGTGATCGAGAACGATTAGTAAATCATAGCTTTGTGGAAGCATTGATCCTGAAAGTTGCACAGTTAAGTGGGATGGAAGTGTTGCACGGTCCCGTCATTGTAGAGGGACGACCACATAATCCAGGATTAACAGGATTTGCAGTAATTGATTATTCCCATATTGCCGTGCATACTTTTCCCAATTCAAACGACTTATTCCTAGACCTGTGTTCCTGTAAAGCGTTTGATGTTGAAGTCATTGAGGATTACGTTCAACGAAGTTTGAATGTCGACAAATCCATGATTACAAGTACAAAACTGAACCTTGAGTAAGTGACTTCAGCTCAAGTCTATCTCTTATCGTTATACTTGGTATCTACGGCTTTATTTGCCATAACGCTGCGTAGAAGAATACTCGAAATTTCGGCCCACGCTTTCCCGGTTTCTGCCTGGTCGATCCCAAACAACTCATAGCCTTGTAGCCCATCTTGTAGTGCAATAAGCCCCATAGCTAGATGATGCGTATTGACCTCTGGTCGAATCACGCCCTTCTCCTTTTGGTCTTCAAAATATTTGGTTAATCCCGTTAAGGCTTCGTCATACATTGTATGTAGCGAATTAGCGAGTGACGGGTTCCGTGATGCTTCAGAAGTGATTTCAAACATGAGGCTGGTAGGCCAAGTCGGTTCAGAAAAGAACAGGGGCATACTCCATAGCTTATCATAGAAAGTGTTCGATGTGATGTCTAAGAGGTTCCCCGATTCTAGGAGGTCAGCGATGGGCTCTTCTCGGACCTTCTCGAGGGGAATCTGAACAACTGCTTCGAAGAGTTCCTCTTTGCTTTTGAAATATTGGTAAATCGTTCCTTTACTGACTCCTAGTTTTTTCGCGATATCTGTCATCTTCGCTTGGTGAAATCCTTTCTCTGCAAAGACTTGAATGGCTGCATCCACGATTCGCTTCTTAGCCCGAATTTTGTAATCTTGAAGTACGCGGGGCATTTCTATCACCTGGTGTCTGGCTAAATCGAACTACTAGTATAAAAAAGTAACTGACCAGTCAGTCAGAAAACTGACCATAAGGTATATATTTAATTTTCTTCTTCACAGAAAGCTATCTAATTCCAAAAATCAGGTCATAAATGAGGTCACTACATTGAATGGCGATTTCCTCTTCTTGGTGCTCTTCTTACTTCAATTCCTCGGAATGGTACTTATTCGCTTATACTATGGTTGGAAATCCCCGGATCGGAAAAAATCATTGCGTGAACTTACCAAAAGCGCGCTTGAACATGAAGGAGGACTCTCTTTCGCTTTATTGATACTGGTTGGAGTATTCATGGTGGCTGCACTTGTTCTCTATATTTGGTATCCAACTTTATTTCCTTGGTTAGTCTTACCCTTTCCTGATTGGCTCCGTTGGATCGGAGTCCTCGTTGGATTCATCTCGCTATTTTTACTCTGGTGGATCCATTCGACGTTGGGTCGAGCTTATTCGAAAGCCTTAACCATTCAAGAACGGCACACAGTAATGACAGATGGGCCCTATCGCCGCGTCCGACATCCTATGTACACTGCTTTTCTCATCTACTTCCTCTCTTGGTTTCTAATCTCAACGAATCTCCTCTTCATCATTGTCTGGTTATTGTTCTTACTTACACTCATAGCCCGAATGCCCAAAGAAGAAGAAATGCTCATTGCCCAGTTTGGAGACGAATACAGCGAGTACATGAAACGAACAGGACGCCTGCTTCCGCCGCTCCGAAAGGAAGACAACTCCAATGAAGCAGGTCAAGAATAGGTGATACGTACAAATGCCTGATCCTCGCTCAGAGTCGTTGAATAAATACGGTGTGAGTAGCATCATTCGCGAATTTGTGCTCGTAGGCTTCACGGCACTCCTCCTTTGGGTGTCTGCTGGGTTCCAGCTCTGGCTTACTGCCTGGATTTACATTATTTTCCTACTCATCTTTTCAACGATTTTCATAGCCGTTATGGTGTGGAAGAATCCTGTCCTCCTCAACCTTCGAGGTTCACCACGAAAAGCCATGCGAACAACACCCTTGCGACGATATGACAGAATTTACTTCATCCTTTACGTACCACTCTTTGTCCTCATTCCAATTGTCACCGGACTTGAATACCAAGGGTTCCTCATGACCTGGGTTATCATTCCCTTCCCTCTCACACTATGGCCAATATTACTCGGGTTCGTACTTATCCTGATTGGTGACACTATCTTTGGATGGGCCATGGTGTCCAACCCCTTCTTCCATGGCATGATGAAAATTCAAGAAGAACGAGGACATCAAGTCATCTCGAAAGGACCGTATCAGTGGGTCCGCCACCCCGGTTACCTTGGTCAGATTCTCTTCTACCTCGGAACACCCCTACTACTTGGGTCTTGGTGGGCCTTCTTGTTGGGCATCATTATGAGCTTAGCCTTTGTTTACCGTACTGCCAATGAGGATCAAGTTCTACGAAATGAACTTGATGGATACAACGAGTACACAGATCAGGTTCGAAAACGACTCTTTCCCGGCATCTGGTAATCACTAAAAGAACTAATTCAGTAACTACGATGCTTGTTGTGCAAGTTTTTGATCAAAGACTTTTCTGAGTAAGACCATTGGAAGATTGCCATTCGCAGATATTGTGTCGTGGAAGAACTTGTCGGAATATTTGGCTCCCATTTTTTCCATAAGTTCATCACGTAGTTGAAGAACGAGGTGTTTCCCTAACAGGTAGGATAATGGGTAGCCAGGACTCAAGGTATACCGGCGGACCTCTGCTGTTGCACCTTCTTTAGACATACTTGCTTCTTTGACTAGCATATTCACAGCTTCATCGAATGCCATTTCGCCTCGACCTAATTTTACATCCACAATAATTCGAACCGCTCGCCAAATCGCTCCGGTTAGTTGGACCATCTTTGCTTCAAGACCGGTGACGAAGCCCTTTTCCATCATCATTTGTTCACAATAATGGGCCCATCCTTCGACTGTTTCGATTCCCAGACTGCCTGTCATTGTACCTAAGAGTGGAATTAATGATCCTCGGTTTGAGGCTGATAATTGTAGGAAATGACCGGGGTAAGATTCGTGGACGGCAACGTTTCGAATACTTGGGTTGTTCAAGTGCTTACCTAAATGAGTGATGTCTTTTGGTCGAGTGACAACATAAATCCCAATCTTGGTGTCATCAAAGCGTGAGGGAGGTATTAATGCGGCGAAGGGGATCAAGGGAGCCATGTATGCAGGGGTTTCCTCAATATTCAGTATATCTTCTTCATAGATAGTAGCGAGATCATTATCAAGAATGAATTGCTTCGCATCTTCCATGGCAGTCCGTGTTGCAAGCAGTGCCTCATCAAAGGTTTTTGGTGTATCTTTCTCGATGGTGGCCATTATTTCTTCAACGCTTTTATTGGGATCAATTTGGGCAGCGGTTTGGCTTCTTTCTTCTTTGAGCTCTTTGAGGGATTTAATTCCGAATTGTAGAATCTCTTCCGAAGTCATCCCTAGCTTTCGGAGTTGGATCAGTCGCTCATATCGCTTCTTCCCCAATGCCCACTTTTCTGTTGTGTTAGATTGAAGTTGCTGTAGCCAGGCAAGATGTTCTTTAATTGGCTCATTTAGTGCCGCTACAGCTTCCTCTAAGTCTACTTGGAGGTCGTCAGGAATTTGGCCTTTTCCTATCATTGTAATAAACTGAAAGAGGCCTGGTATTTGCTGGGCGGATTCAAGGGCAATTTCTGTCCATAATTTTACAGGTTTTGATTTTTCGAAGCGTGTACGGAATTCCTTTAGATACCGTGGTATCTCTTTAAGTCGAGATACTATAGCCTTCATGCGTTCTTCTAGGGGTGCATATTCCCTAGAGATCATGAGGAAAAAACTGCCTCCAATTAGGTCAAAGCCATCAGGATTCAAGATGTTTTGGCGTTGCTCATGGAGTGCGAATTTCCATACTTCAAGAAGACTTTCAAGGATTTGCCAGTCAATTTTATTCGCTTCATTTAAGGCTTTGAAATCGACTGTCTCTTTCATACGACTAACCGCTTCTTCAAGCATCTTTTCGAGTTCAAAATCTGGAGATAAATCGCCTTTCGAAAGCTGATAATCAAATGGGTCATGGAGCCCTAACATGCTCGCAATTTCGGGAAGAATTTGGTAGAACCTTTCATACATTTCGTTTTTTAACTTCTCAAACTGTTTGTCGGCACTCATTCTAATTCACTCTATGGATAGGTAATGTGGTCAATATACATATAACATCTGTAAAAATCTGACCAAATTCGTGGTCACGATAAAGCCAAGAACTCAATTGCTTTTGTGATACTTAAAATTCTAAAAGAGGAGACTAATTTGTCTCTGTGTATTTAAACTAAGGGTAGTAAAACATATAAGCAAGTGTTTAAGGAAATGTCCGAACCCCGCAACTCCTCTAACTTCCGAAGAAAGTATGAGGCGGAGCAGCGGAGAAGGTGTCAACATTGGGAGAAAGACAATATGATCTTTTAGATGTGAAATACCATCACATCGTTCTCGAAGGATCTCAATACGAGGTTGGAAAACGGCTTGGCGAATTCCTCAGCCAAGAACCAAATGCGAAGAAAGTCTTCGCCTCAAGCAAGGTGAACCTCAAAAAAGTAGGATTCAAAGATTTTGAAATCCTATGGGCTTATTGCGAAGAATGTTGCCCTGGCATCACGGATGAAATCCAAGGCTTTGCCGATGGACTAGAGGTCTCTCCACAAGATATTCCTTTTTGGAACTGGACCTTTGCACCATCATTAGGTGGCGAGTGCTCCCAATTTGCTGTCCTGTCATCAGCAACCCACGACAAGCATGTCTATGCCGGACGAACCTATGAGTGGATTCATACTGATGAAGACCTGAAACTCTTCACCACTCGTATCAAGGGGAAAGCTAATCACATCGGATTTTCCTGCCTCCTCTTTGGCCGCCATGATGGCATGAACGAACATGGACTAGTCGTGACCATGAGTGGTGGGGGTATCTTTCGTGTGCCTTTCAAGAACAGAGGTCCAATGTTCTGGCTCGCCATCCGCGCTGTGCTTGATCAATGCAATTCAGTCGAAACTGCACTAAAACATCTGGAAAAACAACCCATGACGGGGTACTATACGCTCATGCTGGCAGACAAACACGATAATGCTGCACTCATTGAAATGGCCGATGGAACAACCAGTATCAAACGAATAATACCTGACAACCCGGAACCCTACCTCTTCGGAGTGAATCACTACCGACAGCCAGACATGTCGCAGTTCAACAAACTGAATGTCGGAATCATCCACCACTCAAAAATCCGTGAAGCCCTCATCACCAACTGGTACACAAAACACGCACCAGGAATAACAAAACAAGATGTACAGGACCTCCTTGCCACCTTACACCCTGACGGACTGTGCAACCACTTCTACAATGACGGTTTTGGCACGCTCTGGTCCATGGTATTCGATGTTAACCAAGAATCCGTTGATGTTTGTTTCAGCGCCCCCACACATAACAGCTATCGCATCTTCAGTCTAAAGGATCCCATTGGGATAACTGCGTATCCAACCATTGTACCCATCACGAAAGAGAAATTATAAATCCGGAAAGGCTGAAACACACAAGGTGGTACTGCCATGCCGTATAAGCGAAAAACTTGGCAAGAAAAACTCGAAGATCCCAAAGGCATGCCCAAGATCATGCCCCTTGAAGCGAATTTTCCCTGTCGACGACCTCTTGAAAAAATGGGTGCCCAAATCGGAGACAGTGTGGTCCTCGCACCCGGCACTGATGTCAATGAGATTATGCAGACTATTCCAAGAGGCAGACTCATCACCTTGAACCAGATTTGTGAACGCCTTGCCGTCAAACATGGCGCAAAATATTGTTGCACCCTCACCACAGGCATCTTTGTCACTACCGCAGCAAACGCCGCTGAGGAAATGGACAGTGATGTTCCCTACTGGCGAACAATCAAAAACACAGGTGAACTGAATCCAAAATACCCTGGTGGTGCAGAGCGACAAAAAACCTTACTCGAAGAGGAGGGGCACACCATTATTCAAAAAGGTAAGAAACACATCCGGTATGTTGTCAAAAACTTCGAGAAGGTCCTTATCGACTAATCTGAACGCTAAAGCTATTCTTTAGAGAACCTCTACAATTTTCTCCAAAACCTGAAGACCCTTGGCTTCTGCCTCTCGAGCGCCTTTAAGCGCTTCAACAATCCCTCGGCTCTGATCGTTGACTTTGATGGGATCCATGGTGAGGTCCGGGGAAAACGGTAAGAGTTTGTTGACTTCAACGAGATTTCGAGACACAGCATCATAGTATCCGATGCTCTTCTCAAAGATTGGCTTGAGTTCCCCATCCAAGCGGTCTTGAGCTTCCTTCAAAAACTCGACAGCCATAATTCGACATTCTGCCCATACCGCAGCATTATATGCCAAACCAAAAGTTATCGCCGTTCCTGACTCCACCGCCTTAATCCAAGCATCATAGCCCTCAAGACCAGATTTGTATTGTGGATACTGGATCCAATCCTTCGGGTTTTGAGCATGTTTCAACACATTTCGAAAAGCTTGTTTCACTGTTTTACTATCCTCACTGGGTTTAACCTTCTTCGCACTGTAAATTTCCAATAACGTCACCCCAGTCATTCCAACCTCTTTCCAGGGCTTAGGTCCAGCTCCCTCCTCAGTGTGATAACCTTTGTAGTAGTATCCGATATTATCGTATCCATAGATGGTGTAGTATTCAGCGATGTCCCCGATTTGCCACCCATAGCAAGGATGTTCAGCATCAATGGCTTTTTGTACAAACTTCCAAGCCCGCTCCTGCTTCTCTTCAAAATCTGGTGTACCCTTCCACGCCATCACCCCATCGAGTTTCGCACCAAGATTACGAGACAACTCAAAGATCATTATCGTTTTCCATGCTGTAGGGCCACTTGGACAGAGATCTTGTGCAATATTCAAGATGAACCCATGCCCCGTCGCCCCATACAACCACGGAGTTGACACGTCCAATCCCAAATATTCCAGACATCCATCCAAACACCCCAAATGAGAAACATGATGAGGCTTAAATCGTAAATTTGTCAATTTCTTCATACGACTACTTCCTGTTCGTATACTAGCATAGCGATCCATCATGCGCTGACGACCATTGGCAACCCGAATCACCGAATCCACATAGGATTCAACAATCGTCTGCAACAGCTCTCGACCATCCGTTGTAATCTGATAAATCCCTCGCTCTATTCTTTCAACCAATCCCCGGCCAATAAGCTGCGTAAGATGATTGGCAAGTGCTGTCCGACTGATTTCTGTTGCTCGGAGTATCTCCACAAACGACTTAGTGTTATCTGCAAGGAGAGTAAGAATCTCGAGTCGCTTGGGGTGGGCTACAGCTCGAAGGGTTCGGGCAATATCGTCCTTTGCTTCATCAACTGTTGCCCTCAGATCCTCCAATTTTATCGGCTCATCCATAGGAACCGCCTGCTGAAGGCGGTTTGCTCGCTTTTGTGATATAAGTCTTTTCGTGAATAATATACCTAAATTTTGTGAATATTTTATCGTTTTATTTCTTGTTCAATGCGGCGTTCTCGCATAAACCGATAGAGTTCCCCTGTTTTCCTGTAGTAGATGACTGTATAGAAGACACCAAACAACAGAACGATGAGGAGAGGCATCCAAATTCCCGCAGGATTGAGAAACCAGGCAATTGGAATTAATATGAAGAAGATGCCGAAAACCCAGATAATAGGGAAACCGAAGACCCATTTTCTCCGGCTTTGCGTGGTCTTCAAATAGCTGAGGTATTCGATTTTCAAACCAAGTTCGCCAGGAGAGTAGCGATAGAAGCCATCGAATTTCACTCGCGCAATGACGCCACCGAAATATCGTCCCCAGGGGTAGGCGCCATATGCGATGAAGATGGTAAGCACTAACAGGGTGCCGTTTAATGCAATAAGCATGAAAAGTGGAGGCAGGATAATAAACAATACTAGGAACGTTTCAAAATAAAGAAGCGTCCAAATAAAACCAATGAAAGCGAACAGGGCAATAAAGAAGAAAAGTCCCAGTCCTTTATTGACGCTCAGCACGACTTTTTGTTTGAAAAGGCGGTTTCGGATGTCTGTAGTTTTTTGTACTAATTCATTATTTACTTCGTTGGGATCCAATCGCTTGATTTTCCCCACAATTCGCCAGAAGGCTTTTCGGACGTCCTTAGTATCACCTTTCTTGGCAAGTTGCTGTTCAATAGTCTTGAGTTCAGATACAAATGTCACAGCTTCCAATCTCCAGGTAATAGGGTGAAATACTTGTATAAAACTGAAGACAGGTCTTTGTGAAAAAAAGAGGGCGGTGGGGGCTGTGTCGCCCCCAAGGTGTTCATTCAGATTATGTACGACGTAACCGACGAAGGACGTTACGCCTGAACACAAGGTATCCAACTAGTACTCCAATCACGAGCATCACGATTGCGATGCCAACGATAATTGCGATACCAGTCATGGAACCCAGTGTAATCACTTCTCTAATAGAGAATTCTGCCGTACCATCGACTTGGATGATAAAGGTCACCCTTCCAGTAGTCTTTGCAGTAAAGGTTCCAGTGTACGTCATGCCGAATGGGAATGATAGGCTAGCAAGAATGTAGAGTTGAAACATAGAACTAATGAGGAATGGGAAGTGTCCTAGAGTGTTGAAGAAGGTGCCATAGGCAGTATCTCCATCAGGTCGGAGATGCAAGTTGAGTATATAGTCATTACCAGCGACAACGTTGAACGTGAACGCGGTAAAGTCTTCAGCTGTTTCACCAGTTGCAGATGCCACGGTTCCTGGAGTATAAGCCATGGGTGGCGTGATGGTTAAGGAAACATTCCCTTCAGTCATGTCGCCTCCAACTAGGCCTGGTCCTTGTACCCATAGGTAGTTGATAGTGTCACGAACGGACACGTAGGTTAGTGTAGCTGTGTCATTGGTATTCCGTGAAACTCCTGGTCCTGTGTTTGGATCTGCAAAGGCGAGCGGAATCATTAGGCTCATCCATTGCCAATCTGCATACGGCATGGGTTGCATCGTGTCTTCGATCTCAACTGTCCCACTTGAGGTGTACTCACTTGCCATCGCAGTTACTTCGTAGGTTGCACCACTTGCTTGTGGTACCGTGAAGAAGTGATAGTAGGGACCGATTGTGGAATTGAAGTCAAAGGTGAGTCCTAAAGGTGTCAATTCAGGGAATGGATAAATGTCGAAATGAGCAGTAACAGTGAAGTTTGGACTATAAGGACCAGCACCATAGGGTGTGGCAACAACACGGAAGAAGTAGGTGTTAAACCAGCTCGATGGTCCAAAGCCAAATGGTGGTATAGCGCTAATAATTGATCCATTGTCATATGTGGTCAACGTTGCATCGGTTATCCATTGTTCTATGTACATGCTTCCCAATACTCCAAGCATTGGGTTGCCTCCACCTTGAGCAGTTGTCCAACCACGTTCCAAGTTTTCATTGTCAATCCATGATTCGCTCAGATCTTCGTAGCTTCTAAGCCATGGACCAGTATAGCCTCCCATCCAAGCATCATAGGTTGTTACCGTCCAGTTGAATCCTAAGGGATTCGAGAAGGATGCATTGAAATAATGACCTTCGGGGATGGTGACTGCGACGTATTGTTCGTATACATTGGGAGTCATGTTGAATTGAAGTTCAAGACCAATGTTTGGTACAATGACTTGGGATTGTACTGGAGTGACGTTGATAGTGAAGTTTGCAACAGAATTATTGAGGAATGTAAAATCATCACTTTTACCGAGTAGATAGTAATCCCCGCCTCTGAGCACTTCCTGATTAATGAAGGGTCCAACAATGCTATTGTTGGTGCTAGCTCCTGCTGGAATGTTAAATCCCGGGGCCCAGGATTGATAGGGGAGGTACTGACCATATTCAAGATCCATTAAATACAATCCAACAGGTTGGAAGAAGCCATCGCCTAACCAACCGGCAGTTGTCTCCCAATTCAATCCAGCATACGCAGTGAAGTTATAGAATTCGTCAGCTGGGAGGTTGATGCGGAAGCCTTGCCAGGTTTGATCCTCTGTCCATTCAAGCGTTGAATTTTGTCCCATGGGCAATGCATTGGGTATCATAGAGAATGGAAGGAGCTGAGTTACTGTGAGATTTCCAAGGACCAAGTCGCCAGGACTCGGAGTGTCAATCATGACGTCGATACGGAAGTATCCAGGACGAACACAAATCGCATCATTCTCGTCGTATACTGTGTCGTTTTCAGGAACATTGTTTTGAGACCAGCTATCAAAGCTCTGAAGGGATTCGATATAGGACCCGATTTGGGGCCACCACCAATCCATACTCTGATAGTAATCAGCGTCCAGATCCAGGTTGGGTGATGCTTCGTCCACATAGAGAGACAAATTGAGCAGATAGATTCCAGGATCAAGAATTGAAATCTCAAGAACCTCTGTTGGGTCCGTTTCGTTGAGTGTAAATGGAGTAATGCTATTCACTGGAGCTTGGATTGCTTGAACAACCGGATCGATGCCTGCATCAGCCTGTAGGGGCGAAATTGGGCGTGAGATGCCAAACTGAAACACTAGTAGACTAAGTACTAAAATTGAAACTTTTAAAGTAGTTCGATTCATTTTCTCAAACTCATTTTGAGTTATTTTTTAAAGCAGTAATTTGAACGATTCCCGCTGGAACTATCGAAATCGTCGACTGCCTAAAGCGAATAGACCGAAAATGGTTTAAAAACTCTATTGGTCTTCCATCTGTGGTGGCGCACTAATTAAGCTTCTATGAATGCGCAATTAAGCCTCTCGCCAGTAATAAACCTAGAAAAAGTGACATGTTATCTTCAAGAAGGACTAGCACGGATTTGAGGTCTTCTGTAAGTTTCAGGTGATTTTTGCCCCACATTTAGGACAGAAATTACCCTGATACATGAATAATGGATACTCCGCATCACATTTGGGACAGTTTGCGATAAGCTTCCCACCACAATTCGTGCAGGCTTCACTAATCGCCACAGTAGCTTTACAATGCGGACATTGCACCTGTGGCATTGATGGCATCCCGCCAGGCATCATAACTGGGCTTGTTGCAGGCGCTGTTGGTACAGGGGCACTTGATGGTCCCGTTTTCACGGGGGCTGCACAATGTGGACAATGCGTTTTACCAGAGGGTACGTGGGCTCCACAGAAGGGACATTTGTTCTTCGTCTTAGCCGCTTCAATCTGGGCTTCAACGACCGCGAACATTTGTGGTTTCTTGCTTTCAAACTCAATATCTTCGCCACTACTCAGTGTTATGACTAGTTTATTTTTGGGACTGTCAATGTTATCAATGGTCATCAGGGGTATCGCTAGGGACTCTGCAGCTCCACCTTTTCCACGAGCAATCATTTGGTTACTTTGCATGGAATCAATGACAATGGCTGTGGCTGTGGCTTGAGTGGCGTGTCGGATTCCTCGACCGACTGATCTGCCGACTATTCCGCCATGGCGTCGGGCTGCATCAGCCGCCACTGATCCTGCGACACCTACGGCAAAGGCTTTAGCATAACCACCGAACAATCCTCCCCCTTTCTTCTTCTCTTGTTTATACCAGACCACCCGTACATCTGAAACGACGAGTCGTCCTTTCTTGCCTTCGAATTTCACCTCGTCAATCGCTGTAGCTACTTCTTCAAATCCGAGGGGCACGAGCTGACCGTTCTGGACTGTCACATTCAGAAAATCTGTCATAGATTAAACTCAGCGATTTCCTGTCAATAATCTTTCTACAACCAGAAAACTTGCAGAAGAGTATCAAGGATTTATTGATTTCAGACCCATTACCTAAATTATTCTGAGAATGAATTTTTGGCATTAATTTTACGTGCATCTCACTGGTGAATCTGTTCTGATTACTCAATCACGGTCGTTTCTGTGGCTACCGATTGGTGTGTTGCTGGAGCGAATTCGTAATGTCGCTCGAAGTAGACAAGCAATGCTGACAAGGCTGATATGTAAGCTATAACTTCGATAAGAGAAGGATTGCCATTGTATCCCACCAATCCTTTCAAGACTAGCCCCAACGGTCCATTTTCTGGTAAAAAGAAGTTGATATCCCACACATGCTCAATCAGTATTGGGATCATCCCAGCTTCCTGTAGCTCATGGACACCATACGCAATCATCCCTGCTGCAAAAAAAATCAGCAAAATGCTAGTCATTTGGAAGAAGGTTCGTAAACTAAACCGCTTTGACTGACTGAAATACACGAAGGCAATTCCGAATGCAACGATGAAACCCAAAAAAGCTCCTATAATGATAGTGATATCACTGAAGGGAAGGGCTGCGAGGAAGATTACAGTTTCAACTCCCTCACGAAGGACTGCGACAAACACGATGAAGAAAATCCCTAGCGTCGCTGTCATTGTAGCAGCTGTTTTCTGTTCGAGTTCTTCTTGGAGTGTTGGCCCCTTTCGTTCCATCCAAACTATCATTGAAATCAATAAACCGGCTGCAATCAACGTTGTGACGCCTTCAAAGATTCGAGCACTTGGACCTGCGAATCCGCCTGCAAGCCATTGAAAACCGAAGGCAAACAAGATGCTAGCAATCATTGCAGCTCCAACACCAGCAAACACTTGCCAATACCGTTCCGAATCCCCTGTCCTTGCTAGAAACGCAAGAACTATTCCTACAATTAATGCAGCTTCAAGTCCTTCACGGAGTGTAATTACAAATCCTGCGATCATTCTGGTTTTAACTCCTTTGTGAGTAATCTGCCTCTTCCCGTTCTACGCCTTTTTATGAAAAGGTGAAAGCGCTGTTGGGAGTTGCGGTTCATTTGAACAAATGAATTTAGGTGCACCTAAATTATAAGGGTTTTGAAATTACTAAACAACAACAATTAATAAACGAGTACACGTTTTCACTTCATTCTACGTTAAATTCGAAAAATCTGCCAAGTGAACTGTTTTGCTTGTACCACTCTTTCTGACGATATTGTTGATGGTCCTTTTAGCTGAACTCGCAGACAAGACTCAACTAGTCACCTTTGCACTCGTTGCTGAGACAGGAAAGCCACTACAAACATACTTAGGTGTGCTGGGGGGATTATTTTGCGTAACCGCTCTGGGTGTTCTTGCAGGATCTCTAATTGGTCTGTTCATCCCCCTGTTCCTAATTCAAATTGTTGCTGGTCTCATTTTCATTATTATCGGCATCTTCGCTCTATACAAAGCTCGAGGGAATGATAATGATGAAGAAATTCAAGATGTTAGCAGCAAACGCGCCTGGGTCCGGGCTTTTGCTCTCCTTTTCTTAGCAGAGTTGGGAGATAAAACGCAAATTCTCGTAATCCTACTATCAGCGACAACTGGGCAACTCCTGCTCGTGTTTCTCGCAGCATTTACTGCTCTGGCTGTGGTTAATGGCATTGGAGTTGTAATCGGGGATCGTGCACGACATTATCTCGGTTCATCAGTAATCAGATACGTTGCTTCCGCGGCTTTCATTATCGCCGGAGTTCTAATGCTTCTTGTTTTTCTCTAAAATTAGCTACTTTGTCGAATTGTTGGAAGGTAAGAATTTTCGAATCGCTCGAATAGTGTTTGACCTATTCAAGCTCAGGATTAACAAAATCTTCTGACAGGACTGTTTCAAATGTCTGAATGAAGAAGTCGACGTTTTCTTGTGTGAAGGCCATTGGGGGTTTTATTTTCAAGACATTGTTAAATGGACCATCTGAGCTGATTAAAATTCCTTGTTCCTTAATGCGTTCAATGATATAGGCGGTTTCTTTCGTAGCGGGTTCTAGGGTTGTCCGATTCAAAACTAATTCCACACCAATGAACAGCCCAAAGCCTCGTACATCGCCTATCAGGGGATATTTATTTTGGAGCTGTTTGAGTTGATCCATGAAGTATTTGCCGACCTTCAGAGCGTGTTTTTGAAGTTGTTCTTCTTCAATGACATCGATCACTGCCAAACCGACGGCACAGGAAACTGGGTTTCCACCAGTTGAACTAAAAAATTCCATGCCCGTATCAAACGATCGAGCAATCTCAGGAGTTGTCACAACAGCTGCTAAGGGATGACCGTTCCCAATGGGTTTTCCTAACGTGATAATATCTGGGATGACATTGTGTGTCTCAAAAGCCCAGAAGTGAGTACCCACTCGCCCAAATCCTGTCTGCACTTCGTCCACAATACAAACCCCACCAGTTTGACGAACATGTCGAAATACTTCTTGGAGGTATTTGTCAGGAAACACGATTTGTCCAGCAGCGCCCATGATTGGCTCACTGATAAAGGCAGCCAAACCTCTTCCAGCTTTTTTCAGTGTCTTAATAATTTCTAGGACTTCAGTGGCGTATTTCCTTCCAGCTTTCGAGTCGCTAGCTTTGAATTCACCTCTGTAAGCATCAGGGGTGCTAACTGTGTGCACAAAGGGAGGTGCACCTTGTCCACCAGGTCCATTGAACTTGTAGGGGCTAATGTCAATCAACGTGCTTGTGTTGCCGTGGTAGGCTCCTTCGATGACAATTATGTCTGATTGGTTCGTGTGGGTTCGCGCTAATCGAAGAGCCAGCTCGTTGGCTTCGCTTCCACTGTTGACAAAGAAACAGACTTTCAACGGGTCAGGCAAGGTGGCGACAAGGCGTTGAGCATACCTGACTAAGTTTTCATGCAGATAACGAGAATTCGTGTTCAGCACAGCTGCTTGCTCATGAAGCGCCTTGACGATTTTAGGATGGGAATGCCCCACATGGGGTACATTGTTTCGGGCATCAAGGTAGACTCGCCCCTGCTCATCGTAAAGATACTGCATGAACCCGCGGACAATATTCAGTGGCCTCTGATAGGAAACACTAAGTGATTTGCCAATGAGTGAGTTTCGCGCCGCGAGAATTTCTTCAGCACTCATCGCATTCGTTGAAAGACGATCAACAGGAAGTTTGAGGATTGTGTTAGGGTCAGGACAGATGCTGAGCCAGAGCTCTCGTTGACTTGGTAGGGCATAACTTGGGAAATCACCATGCATATCGAAGAGATCACACACGAACTGAAAATGCAACGAAGGTGGCCAGTCACCATTCATTGGTGGCGTTCCAACCTGACAAATTTGATCTCCTCTCTTGATGGGTTTCCCTGGAGCTAGTCCTTCAAGGGAATCCGTGCTTAAGTGGGAGTACATCGTGTAAAACTTGAGATTGGTATCGCCTGCTTTGTGTTCAAGGATAAGCGTGGGACCATTTTCTCGGTAACCCTGATTGTTTGCCAGGCTGTGAATGACCCCATCGAGTGGTGCCAGAATGGGCTCTCCAGGTGTTAGGAATAGATCCATACCCAGATGAATCGTGGGTGATTCAGCAATATCATATTGGGATCGCATCTCACTTTTTGTGATGTTCATTAGTCGCGGTTCGTTATATCGGCCTATTCCAACTTTATCTCCTGCTTCTCTGATTCGGTTAGTAACGAATTGTGTAAAGAATGTTGTATCCTGAATTTCTGGTAAGCTACCATATTCTAGACTTCCAACACTGAGATCAAAGATAACTAATGATTCGGTTTGCAGGTCCGTTTTGATGAGTGGTCCGATTTGCTTCTGATTTTTTCTTAACCACTTAGTTATCGTTTCACTTTGTGGGCAGGGAGGAAGATTGCAGACCTGTCTTAATGCACAGGTTACAAAGCGGGGATGAACTGCTCTGAGACGATACAGCGTTTCCCAGGCGTCTTTTTCAGAAATGATGAGATATTCGTTATCCGGTTCCAACTTCTGTTGATACGCTGAAATCGATACGCTCATTGCCAGTCGCGTACGGATGAGTGGAAAGAGCAACTCTATCTCTAGTTCTGTTAATGGAAAGACCGAGTGGTAGCCACGGACAACTTGCGCTGCAGCAGCTATGGGGTCAGATTTTCCAAGAATCGCATACGTCACAGCTACTGCCAACTCAAAGACGGTGTGTGAAGACACCA
>JAEOSA010000041.1 GCA_016840595.1 Candidatus Hermodarchaeota archaeon
GGGCATGGAGTTGATGTAAATGAACACATGGAAGTATTTTGACATTACACACAAGCATCATGTACTCTGTAATCCAATGAGTGAAGAGAAATTCGAACGTTTCTGTCAACTTCTCAACCTTCCAAAAGATACTCGAATTCTTGATATCGCATGTGGAAAGGGAGAGGTCTTAGTCAGACTTGCAGAGAAATATGGAATTTCAGGGGTGGGAGTTGACCTATCTCCATTTTGTATCAATGATTGTAAGAAGAAACATCTCGAGAGAGTTCCTGAATCCGATTTAACCTTCATTGAATTGGATGGTGCTAAGTATCGACCTGAATCTGGAGAACTGTTTGATGTTGCAATATGTTTGGGAGCAAGCTGGGTCTTTGATGATTATGCTGGAACATTGAAAGCACTCAAGCAGATGACAAAATCTGGAGGTCTTGTGATTGTTGGTGAACCTTTTTGGTTGAAGCAGCCTGATACCGAATATCTTGAGGCGACCAAAATGACTCGTAATTCTTTTCGACCGCATGAAGATAATGTGTATCAAGGTGAAGAAATGGGACTCACTTGCCTCCATACATTTGTGTCTAACAGCGATGATTGGGACCACTATGAAACTCTACAGTGGTGGGCTGTTGACGATTATATTCAGTCGCATACGGATGATTCTGATAATCAGGAGCTTCTCAGGAAAACAAAGACTGCAAAAGATATCTACCTAAAATGGGGTAGAGATACTATCAGCTGGGGAATATACATCTTCAGAAATCCGTGAAATCAAGATGGCGGGCCAGGCGAGATTTGAACTCGCGACCAACAAGAGTCCATCCTTCACGTACACTTTTCCTGAATCTTTAGTTATTCGTGCCATTGCTATCCCTATGAGGGCTGAGTCGTTCGGCAAAGTGTAAAGCTTACCAAAAAGATGTGGAAATTTCATCCGTTAGCTTAAAGAGAACTGTCTGCACCACTGTATTCCAGGGCGTGCTTTCATATGGGTGGAGTTGGTAAAAAATTTGTAGGTCTTGATGCTTTATGCGAATATTATCAAGGGCTTGGCATTAAAGCCTCTGTTTTACCGGATAAAAGCTCTGAGGCTGTGCAAAAGGGCATCATCAAACAGGATATAGGCTACATAAAAGTAACAGGGCGGAACTTTGATCTTGTGACAATAAGGATGAAGGGAACAACATCGGGTTCATACGATTTAGGCAAAGTTCATGGTGTCCCAATAGCATCCAAACAAAAGATTCCGTTTGAGTACCATCATATAGTACGAACTAATGTCGCTGACGAAAAAGCGTTAAAAGCGAAGCTTAAGAAGAAAACGAAGGGTGTTATCAGCAAAGAGGTCGTCGCTGTATCGTGGGAAGGGGGTCGCCTGGCAGCAACGTTAAATTCAAAGGTTGAACTCAATAAATCTATTGTAGCATTTATTACGTCTCCTGATGATCTTAGGGTTGAACCTGACAAGAAAAACAAGCTCATCAGGATAGTGTTCTCCAGACCTTCGGAGATTAAGAGCGGTTTAGTGTATGGCTTCAAGTTTAACAGAAACCTACTTCCAAAAGAAGCTGTAAATGCCATAGACAAAATCGCAGGTTTCATTCGATGACCTGTGAGCGTTACTCAGCTACTAGAGTGGATCAATTTAGCTAGGGAACACACTCTGGTGTTGCTCACTGAGTCGAACGGGTCCAACCATCTATTAAATAGTGAAACAGCTTCAGAATAGTCTAGATATTTTCGATTTCTTATTTGCTTGATGAGAAGACGGAATATCCTGTTTGGTAAACCTATGTCCTTAAGTTTTATAGAGGATTTGTTTACTCGGTTTGAAATGTAAATTTATTTCCTAAAAGTTATGGCGAGTTGTGCATAATTAACTCAGACTGAACTTCTTAGTGACTGATTTAAGGTGATACTTACTTTCACATGATTTGTGCCGATTGTGCAAAGCTTATAATAAACGGTAACAGGAGTGCCAACGGCGTGCTTTGTAAGACTGGAGGCATTACTGGTGGGCTTTCGCGAGTTCGTTCTACGACGAACCATTAATAGCTTCATTTTAGTCATTGCTGTAGTCATCTTTTGCTTCTTCGTCTTCCGCTTAATGCCTGGTGACGCATCCTCAATTCTCATTGGTGACTATTTTGACCCCCTCAGGGCTGAACAACTCCGAATGCTGTGGGGATTAGATCAGCCCCTCTTTGTTCAGTTTGGTCAATATATCATCAACATGTTCACTTTCAATTATGGCTACTCGTTCGTAGAAAGTCGACCAGTGATTGAAACTATTGTAGCCCGTCTTCCCAACACTCTCCTATTAACTGGTACTGCCGCTGTTATTACCATAATCCTTGGCATCGTTGCCGGCATCGCTGCTGCTACTCGACGAGGAAGCACAGCGGACAAAGGCATGGTGACAACGACTCTTGCCTTCTATTCAACACCTTCCTTTTGGTTAGGGATGATTTTCATACTTCTTTTTGCCACCTACCTTCCCCTCTTCCCAAAGAGAGGTACCGTCCATTCACCTGCTCCTGAAGATCCCCTCCTGTTTGCATTGTCCGTCGGTCATCATCTTATGTTGCCAGCATTTACTCTTGCCCTTGTTTCTTTTGGCGCGTACATGCTGGTAACACGGAACACACTTGTTGAAGTCATGTCAGAGGATTATATCCTCACAGCCCGTGCAAAGGGCGTGAACGAAAACGCTGTTCTGTATAAGCACGCTATGCGGAATGCGATTCTTCCCCTGGTCTCTATGATTGCGTTAACCTTTGGGTTTCTCATAACTGGTGCAACGCTTACCGAGACGGTCTTTGACTGGTACGGAGTGGGACGACTCATTTTCGATTCCATCCAAGCTAGAGATTATCCCGTTCTACAAGCGATTTTCTTCATTCTCGCAATTGCGGTTATCATTGCCAACTTCATTGCTGATCTTCTCTATGGCTATCTTGATCCACGTGTCAGATTTGATTGAAAACGGTGAAAAGCATGACAAGAAGGGAAGAATATCGGCAACGGTTCTCGGGTTTCTGGAAAAAATATCGAAAAAACCGCAAGGGCATGGTTGGTCTCATTATCATCCTCTTTTTCCTGGCAATTGCACTGTTTGCACCACTCATCGCACCTTGGCCCGGTCCCGGATTTGCACCAGCCCTAGCCTTCCCCACCTGGCTGCTCCCATTACATCCAACAGGATTTCAATCCATCCATCCGATAGAAAATTACCATTTCAACCAGGATGCAAATGGATGGCATTACAATGAGTCAGTTGACGGCATCGGGTATATCGTGGTGAACAATTCTCATTTCAATGATAATGCGGATGGTTGGGTATTTTCTGCTGATGGAGGTGGAGTATCAATTACAGATGCTTTTTACAGATCCACAACCGGTTCTGATCTCGTCGATGGGAGTGGTCCCGGTTGCTATACAATCCAATATTATGACTTACGTGACGATCTTGATTATGGACGTACAGATGCCTATTTTGATTACAACTTCACCTTCGATGCAGATCGATATTCACCTGGATTGGCTAGCTTTTATCCCACCAGAGTATCCGTATCTTATAGCATCAGATTCATTATTGAAAATAATGATATTATTCTTCCTGCGGCTAATGTCATTTTCAGCCTTGAAATAATAAATTCAAGTGGTCCACCAATTGAAATCTATTCCATTACATACCAAACCTCAGGAACTTTCGGATGGCATGCCAGAACAAAGAATATGCCTTCTGAAGATATTAGCTCCACTTTCACCACAACACAGAATATGACTCTACGATTCCATTTCGTTTTTCAAAATCACAATGCCGAAAACACCCCTTACATGAGGATTCACCTTGATGATCTCCAATGCAGCATCGAAAACTCATACACATACACAACCACAAATCCCCAAATTGAAGGGCAACACACAACACAGGATGGGAGCTATCTAACGGGTCCTGGAAGCTTCCGATTTTACTATACCGACACAGACAATTTATCATATTATATTTCGTCATCGGGTTGGATACAAACGAACATCACTTGGGACTACTATGACCGTCCCAAAACGGCTTATCTACGATATAATTACAAGATTGAAAACCTGACTGCCTGGGGTGATGCAAAAATCCACATAATCCAAGAATGTTACGTTGAAGCGAATGGGTGGACCGAAGAGATCCTTCGCAGTGATGCCATCAACGAAAACCGTGATTGGACCTCCTCTCCCGAATGGGCTTGGAACGATTTTATAATTTCAAATACTTTCGACCGGCGAGGAATCCTATGGATACGCCTTCGAATCTTAATTACCGATCCAACACCAGAGGATACGCCCTCTTTCATCATTTTCCTTGATGATTGCACACTTGAGATTGTAGGGAATTATCATGGATTTCTCGGAGCAGGCCAAGAAGGGGAGGACATTTGGGCACAACTGCTCTGGGGTACACAAAATGCTTTTCGAGTCGCCATTATCGCAGCATTAATTGCCACCATTTCAGGACTTGTTGTTGGACTCATTGCGGGATACTATGGAGGAATAACAGACGAGATCTTATCGCGGCTTACTGATTTCTTCTTAATTATCCCGGGACTTGCCTTGATGATTGTATTAGCAGCAATTCTCCAACCCCGGTGGTGGAATATCGTCTGGATAATTGCGTTAATTGGGTGGACGAGTACAGCCCGTATAGTGCGATCCAAAGTCATTACCGAAAAACAACGGGCATATGTTGATGCCGCTCGTGCCATCGGAGCAAGCGATTTCTACATCATATCTAAACATATTCTTCCTATAGTAATTCCCATTCTCTTCGCTCAATTCATTTTAGCTGCTGCCGGGGCACTACTTGCTGAGGCAGGTTTAGCATTCTTGGGTCTTACTCATCCATTAGATGTGAGTTGGGGTCGTATGTTAATGCAGGCGTTTCAATCAGGCGCTTCTTATATCGGCGCATGGTGGTATGTCTTCTTTCCTGGACTATGCATACTCTTTCTCGCATTAGCCTTTACCCTCGTCGGTTACGCAATTGATGAAGTTCTCAATCTACCAGATCAAGTTCGGATTTAATATGAAAAAGTGAAAACAGATGGCAGTACTGGAGGTAAAAAATCTCAAAGCTTACTTTTTCAGTGAACGCGGTACTGTCAAAGCTGTTGACGACATCACCTTCGACTTGCAGCGTGGCGAAATCCTTGGCCTTGCCGGTGAATCGGGGTGTGGAAAATCCACTACAGCCTATGCCCTCCTCAATATTCTCCCAGAACCGGGACGCATTGTGGACGGATCGGTTGTCTTGGATGGAGAGGATCTCACTCAGAAATCGCTCATTGAGTTACAGAAAATTCGCTGGGAAGAAATCTCAATGATTTTCCAGAACCCAAGAAGCGCTCTCAACCCCGTGTTACGGGTGGGCGACCAAATTGTGGAAGCAATTATGCTCCATGAAGACACAATCCCCGATGACGCCTGGAAACTCATGGAAGAACTCTTAGAAGTCGTCGGCATCGACCCCACCCTTGCCGTTAACTATCCTCATGAATTCACCACGGGTATGACCCAACGAATTATGATAGCGCTAGCCCTGGTCGCCAATCCAAAAATCCTCATCGCTGACGAACCAACCGCTAACCTTGATATTACAGTTGCAGTACAGCTCCTCCGACTTCTCAAAAATCTTCAAGAATACCTACGGCTTTCAATCATTCTCATAACAAATGACTTGGCAACTATAGCCGAAGCCTGTGACCGCGTCGCCATCATGTATGCTGGGCAAATCGTGGAACTTGCAGATGTTGATACCATATTCAAAGAGCAACTGCATCCATATACCGAGGGACTCATCCGTTCTATTCCTAGTTTACTAGGTTCTGAAGATCTGGTGTTCATTCCTGGATCACCACCCGACCTGCTAACTCCACCATCAGGCTGTCGTTTTCATCCACGGTGTCCCATCGCTACCACTCTCTGCTCCAAAACACAACCCCAATATCGTGAGGTTAAAAAACGACATTTCATCGCCTGTCACCACGCCGACCAACTCTGGAGGAAAAACGTCTGGAAGTAATCAACAATGGTAGCGAAAGAGATTCTAATCAAAATTCGTAACCTGAAAAAATACTTCCCTATCCCTCAGAGCCGTCTTTCATCACTGTTCCAACGTGAAAAATACTGGGTCCAATCGGTTGACGATATCTCCTTTGAAATCTATAAGAACGAGGTTTTCGTTCTCGCTGGTGAATCGGGATGCGGCAAAACCACCACTGGTCGTTTACTGCTCAACCTCATTCCACCAACTGAGGGGACGATTACATACGCTGGAAAGGCGTTAAACACACTCTCAGAGAAAGAAAAACATGAACTGCGTCCCAAACTCCAAATGGTCTACAAGGACCCATACGATAGTCTGAATCCCCGAAAAAAGGTCTTTGATACTGTTGCTGAAGGTCTAAGAGTCCACAAATTAGTAGACAAAAAAGATGTGTTGTTTTTCAGAATTAGACAAGCCCTCGAGGATGTAAATCTCATCCCTCCCGAACACTTCTTCACGAAACTACCACATATGCTCAGTGGTGGACAACGGCAGCGTGTCGCCATTGCCCGGGCAATTTCCACACGACCAGAATTCCTCGTTACCGACGAGCCCGTCTCGATGCTCGACGCCTCAATTCGAATAGCCATCCTACAATTACTCAAAAATCTCATTGACAAACACAATCTCACGTGCCTGTACATAACAGGGGACCTTGCATCCGCACGATACATAGGAGATCGGATTGCCATCATGTATCTTGGCAAAATTGTCGAATATGGACCTGTTAGTCGTGTCATCGATAACCCCAAACACCAATATACCGCCCTGTTAATCTCCTCCGAGCCGATTCCTGATCCAACAATCGACCATCTACGACAAACCCCTGTTGGTGAAGTACCCTTTCCTGTTTTTCCACCTGCTGGGTGCCGATTCCACACTCGATGCATAATGGCTGATGAAAGATGTCATATAGAAGAACCTTCTTTTGAAGAGGTTGAAAAAAATCATTTCGTTGCCTGCTGGCACTGGTTCGATTCCACTCAGTGAGAAGTTGAATAGCTCCCAGTTATGTTTAAGAATCGCCTGTTCATGAAATTTTAATTACTTTTGAAGAGATTAAAAATACTCACAAGTACAGGTTTGGCATTGTCAGCATATTTGTCTTCGAAACCCAATAGAAAAGCAAATAACAGCAGGAAAAACGGCATGCTCGAACCTTAAGAAGCAACAGATTCGATTTGGTTAGGTCTTCAACATGTGAAAGATCACAGATTTTCGACATGCTTTAGAATGCATTCTATAAACCGTTTGATATCTGTTAATTCCGTTTTTACGAATTCTAAAACTCGGACATTATCGACTTTCCCATAACTATGAACAAGCAAATTTCTAAATCGAGCCATGTCTGCCAGTTTTGCTGCGAGTTTAGAGGGAAGAAGTTTCTGTGTTGCAAGAATTTCAAAAATCTCTGCATAGCTCTCTGCACGTTC
This sequence comes from Candidatus Hermodarchaeota archaeon, assembly GCA_016840595.1. The sequence continues at coordinate 7,525 of JAEOSA010000041.1, forward strand.
GAAGTTTCTTGCAACCGAGATATGCGAAGCCAGGTCAATACACGCCTCAATAATTTCAAGCAATGAATACTTGACGGCCTGAACATCCTTGTAACTTTGAAGAAAATCCTTCTCGGTTATCTCCTTATATGCCGCAAGGAATTCTAAATTTCTCTCGATGATGTCCATTTTTCCTTGAATCATTGCCTTATCGATTGACATATTGTGCCCTCCGGTGTTCCTCGAACAAGTCGTGGTATGGCTTGAAATCCATATATTGGGTCAAGATGCGTTGCTCAAATCTGATCCGGTGTTGTTCATCTCGCACAAAAACCACCCTAGCACCCTGTAGGATGTAAAAAAGGAAACGTAAAGAGCGGCCATTTAGAATCCGGATATCAAAGGACTTTCCCAACTCCTTCTCAAATTGCCCTGCCAGTCGAGCTTCATACAATGCATCTGGTGTAAAATTTTCTTCCAGTAACAGACCTATATCAACATCATGGTAAATTTTACTTTTTAGGAATGACCCAAACACGTAAGCTACGCTGACCTCGGGGTGGTCTGTAAAAACCCGATCAGCTACATCCTGGATATTTTTAATCATCATCACGCAAGCATTCAACTCCTCACTTATAAACAGTATTCTTGAAATTATCAAGGTCTCTATATCCTGCCTAATAATTAGTTGAAAATTCCCTGTTCTGCAAAACAAACTTGTCTTCGACACTTGCATAGACTTGCAGATAACCCCAAAATATTTCTGCTACCTTATCATGCCCCACTCCACACGTTGGAAGACACGTTCTAAAGCATAGTAAAGAACGGTTTTTAGAAGATTAGCAATAAGAGTAATAATAATCGATGTTTCGATGCTTCCTGTAAAAAGCCATACAATCAAATATGTGACAGCTAAGGCTATTACTCGCCAAATCGCTGCCTTGACTATTGAACGGGTACGTGTCTCTTTCAACTTTCCCACCTAGCCCAAGATTAAATCGGAATAAGGTTACACAGGCATTTGTATAAATATGTGTCTAACAACACCGTCCACAAGTTGGTTACTTTTTTTGGTATATTTTTTCCCTTAGAGAAAAATCACTTTTTTGTATATCAACTATCTAAGAAAAACACGAGTGAACTTTCTTATCCGCCTTTTCTTACCGGTTCATGCGGCGCTCCACGTGTCTCATGAAAAGGGTTTGTCGAAGGTCACTAAGATTAGGAACTCGAGAAATAGAGCCTTCTGAGACTAAACGCTTCAAAGCGTAACGAACCGTTCGTGGCGCTAAGTTCGTGGTTTCAACAATTTCCTTACTGGTCATTGGGCCATTTGCTTCTATAACACGAATGATTTTCGAAGCACTAGGCGGTTCCCTGTGGCTCCTAAACCATTTCACATTGCCACCCACCATGAATCTCAATCCCGTATTTTAAAGCGTTTCTATTACTGCATTACAGAAGATTAACGCTTGGTATACTATAGTACCCTTTTTAAAATTGCCCTGATGGTGTGAAAAAAACCACTTCAACCTATATAAAGGGTCAACAACTTCCATCCAAATGAACTAGAAGTAAAATTGAAGTTCAGTTCTATTTTCTTCACACAGAATTTCTTTACGATAACGTTAATTGTCCCTGTTGAATTGGTTCCGCTCAAAACAAGCTCTTTTTAATGCCATAACTTAGGTAATATGAACCCTCATTTTGGTGGTTGTAGTGGCAAAACAATTTCGGCGCATTGGTTGGTTTCTAGCCACACATCTTTTTACTGGGCTTTTGACTTTCCTTGCGATGTACGGTGTTGCCAATATCGGCCTCGTGTTCCCAGTAACCCCTTTTGAGATGCTTCTAGTGTATTCTTGGGTATTGACCTTATTCATTCTACCAATTCAAGCCGGTATTCAGATCTGGAGTCTTCTCCGAATTGAACCTACACCATTTCTCATCGTCTACTATTTCCAGTACGATTCGACAACCAATCTCCCCCATCGATTCTTAGATCCCGTGGAAAGTCGAATTGGATTATTCACCATCATCCTATTGCTCATCGGTGGAATCGTAGCATGGCCCATCTACTCATTCTACGGGGCGTTCCTCCTGTTAGTAAGATTCGGACCACTTCTTTTTACGCTTGAATTTGTCATCTTGTTCATTCAGGGGCTAGCTGTCGGAGTTGCTGCTCTTTTTGTTACTTACTTCATCCTTGCATCATTAGCCATTCTCATTCTTCAATGGCGTAGAAAACGTCGATGAAATTCTTTGGTTTACCGAAAAATGGGTAAAGTAAGGGACTAGGAAAGTGTGTCCTTTAGCAATCCACCTAGCTTGCGAACACCTGTATCAATCACATCAGCTGTCGTATACGAATAGCTAATCCGCATTGTGTTCAGCGATCGTTCAACTGGCACTAAGTTCTTCTTTTCAGGACGATAACTAAGCCCCATCAAAGGATAGAAGGCAACTCCTGGAACGAAGATGATGTCATTAGGTAAAGCCACCGTTTCAAGGAATTGCTTAGCATCAAATGTCTTATCATCGCTCTCCCACCAGATGAAAAATCCGCCAGTTGGATCAGTACGTTTCCCTGCTGGGAAGGTTTCATCAATGGCCTTCCCCATTACACTAGCTCGTTTCTGATATGTTTTAAGGGCTTCTGGTAAAACCTTATCAATGTATTTCCGGTAATAAATGTCCAACATCCGCTGAACGATTGTTGGGCTTGCGAGATCTAAATAGCCTTTATCCTTGTTGACATGTTCACGGACCCTTGGGGGAAAGACACTGTAACCAATCCTTACAACAGCTGCCTCTTTACTCGATGTTCGTAGATATGCCACATACTTGTTCTCAGTATCCATAGCTTTGATAGGTGGTTCATGGGGACCTTTGAATTGAATCTCCCGATACGCTGCATCTTCAACAATCATGACATGATGTTCTTGGGCTATTTCGAAGAGTGCTTCTCGTCGTTTCTTTGGTATGGTCGTTCCTTTCGGGTTATCAGAATCAGGGACTACATAAATCATTTCAGGCTTCTTTCCTAGCTCCTTCTTACAGACCTTAATGGCTTCTTCGAAGTATTCAGGAATGCCACCCTGCAAATCCGTGGGTACAGTAACAATCCGTGCTCCCAACTTAACGGCGGGCATTAAGAAACCCAGGTATGCAGGACTTGTTGTGAGAATCACATCATCCTGATCAATGCAAGTATCAATGATTGCATACAATGCTTGTTGGGAGCCAGTAGTAATCGTCACATCATCCTCAGGGTGTTCGGCATCTAATTGTATCCCGTCCTTCTCGATCAAACGCTTCGCAAGGGTCTTCCTGAGGAATGCTTTCCCCATCGTAGCTCCATAGTTCCAATCATCAATGGGGCGCTCCTCATTTCCTTTTTTAATCTCAGTTAGCTGTTCGTTTCCCAGTTCAATGAGAATTTTCGCCAGTGTTTCCAGAGGTAAAGCCCCTGGTTTTCCGCCCCCAAAATAGTAGGGAACGTTATATTTCAAGAGCCGACGAATCTCTGATTCAGGGATGAATTGCGTCCAAGCTGCAAAATCATATGGTTCCTTGGGCATTGAAAATCAACTCAGGTAACAAGGTGCCTAATGTTGAAACCTGCTTCCTAATAGAGTTTATTACTTTATTGCGTATTTAAAAAGCGGACTAGAGTTCCAGTTTGTCAATGATGGCTTGGGTAATAGTTTCAAAAGCTTCGTCAATCCCTTCCCCATTCATTGCACTTGTTTCTACATATTTACATCCGTAGCGTTCAATCCATGATTCAATATCTGCTTCTTTCACTACCCGTTTCTTCTTGGCATCTGCCTTGTTGCCAACTAAAAGGACTACAACATCACCGGCGTTTTCTTTGACTTCACGCATCCATGCCTCAACGGCTTCGAGTGTATCAATTCGTGTTAGATCAAAAACGATCATGGCGCCATCAGTTTGTTTATAGAAACTAGATCGATAGGGTGCAAATCGCTCCTGACTGGCAATATCCCAAATAATGAGTCGGCTTACCTTCTCTCCTACTTCAACGATTTTGTAAGCAAAATCGACACCAATAGAGGCTTTGTATTCCCTTTCAAACCTGTTTTCGACATACTTGAGGATAATACTAGTCTTCCCGACGGCAGGGTCGCCGACAAGGAGAATCTTGAACTCATAGTAAGGTTGCTTTGCCATTGTTTCGCACCCGGCTAATTTACCTTGCTTTTTTTCTTATTAAACTAGTCGTAACCCACTATCCTTTCCCCAAGGTTTTAAGAACACCTCGGAGTAGTGGATTTTCCTTCAACATCTTAATTCACGCCATCCTCTTCAGTTGACAATTCTTTCCAACCCTTAGTTCGGAAGAAGTCATAGAAACTTGCTTCAATAACGCTCAGTTCAATGGGCTCCCAATCCTGTTCTCGGAGCGCTTGAAGAAGATCAGGAAGTTGTTTGTGAGGTTCCTCCACAAAAACCTTGAGACTCCCCCGCCCTGATCGAATTGTATTTTCTACAAATGGGATTGCATTCATTTGACGAATCATCTCTTCACTTAGCCGATTAAAAGTAACCTCGATGGCTTCGCCACCTCCAGTTAACGATCGAACGAGCTCATCAGGATGACCCTGTAAGGAGATTTGACCTTTCTCTAGAAGAACAACCCGGCTACAATATTCAACCACTTCAAGATCATGTGAAATTAACACCATTGAAGTTCCATAGTGGAAGTTAAGCTGTTTGAGATAATTGAGGAGTTCATGTCGGAGATGGGCATCAAG
>JAEOSA010000227.1 GCA_016840595.1 Candidatus Hermodarchaeota archaeon
CGTTGATGGCACTTTAAAATCATCAAGCCATGTCGCCACCGATGTCGACAACAACTCCTCGGGCTTCGCACTCATGATGCTCCCAAACAGCCCTCCAACCGCTAACCGGTCCTCCTCCATTAGAAGTGGTGTCGCCATCAACGCTTGAACCGATGTGGGCAACGAAAACCACTGCCCCTCATGAAACAACAAACCTTCCACCGAAGGCACTACATCAAGTTTCAAACCCAATTGCTGGAATAACTGCGCAGCAACACCCGCTTCGCCAGCCCGCAGCGAATGAATCCCCCAATCCACCAGAAACCCCGGACGGTGCGCTTGACAATTCGCCCGTCCACCTAGCCTCGACTTCGCCTCAACGATGAGAACCCGATAGCCTTTCTTAGCAAGCAGAGCTCCAGTACTGAGACCAGCAATTCCACCACCAATAATCACAACATCCCATGTCAACATCCATCACGACTCATGCATTCTCCTGTGTCTTACTACCTTCCAATCAAAAAACGCTACGATTCGATGCAATCCGAAAATTGGTTTATAACAATGTGATTATCATTCCCCATTGACCGACACTTAGCTGGAGTTCCTCTCTGAATTCTTTGACGTACCCTTCTTCGATTCGAATAGACGTGTTCTCTTGCACTTGCCTAATCTGCTCATTCCAGAGCACGAGTTTGATTGAACCAGTATCATCTGAAAGTTGTACATCGACTACCTTGAGTTCCTCACCGGTCTTCCTAGAAGTCACTGTACGTGGACTTGGGATTTGATCCACCCGTCCCTCCACAAGCACTCTCTGCTGACCATTCTGAATATCCATAATCTTTGACATCGCTCGTGGAAATTCATCTGAAATTCTCTTTTCATAGTAGATGCCAGTCCACGTTGGATAGTCATGAGTTGTCCCAATCTGAACAAATCCAAGCCTACTATAGAAAGGATTAGTTCTTACATTCCACTCAGGAGTGCCAACCACCCAAAGATCTGCGGATGGGTATTTTTCCCAGACAAGCTCGAAGGCTTTCGTAGCAATACCCTTTCTCATATACTCAGGGTCGACCCAGATTCTCTCACAGACTTGATACCCTGGACCTCTATTCCCCACAATGAATCCTCCAACAGTTACTGAACTAAACAGAATCTTACGATATTGCAGCCACTTATTCTGAATTGCCTTGGTGTTCCATTCAATAGAGTCATACCCAGGTGGACCACCAGGACCGGGAGCACCAAATTCCGAGTCTGAATCAAATGACCTTCTACACGTTTCTGTAAGGATCTCAACATCTTCAACCTCTGCTTTCTGCAGAGAAATATCGTTTGATTGATTCATTATAAGCACCAAGAAGTTAGAAATAACACCCTGCTATCTTTGCATCTCTCAATGTTAGCGAGCTAAAGCTAGGACAATCATAAAAATTCTCTTCTTTTAACTATAACCTACTCAACACTATTACATTGTAGTCTCCGTCGCTACCTCGATCTCGCGCGCCGGCGCCTCGACGCCGCTCCAAGGGAAGCAGACTCGCCTATGAAAAAAGCGAAGAATTCGGTTGACAATTTACCACTAATATCTAGGTAATAATTCTGCTCTTTTAGGAACCAACAATACTCCAGAAGATTAATGTCCCACACTAAACAGCCTTTTTACCAAGTGGGTCTTAAGAACATAGAAAATTGAGGATTCGATCCTCTTTCACACTATAATAGTGTAGAAGGGTTGCCTGCATTGTTCCAATGCATTCAAATCCCATACTTTCAAGCCATTCTTTACTTGTGTCAAAATTCATATGACTTGGATAGAATGAGAGTAAACCACCAGACTTCAAAACACGTTGAATCTCTCTTAGAAGAGTAACTCGTCGTTGATGCGTGAAATAATGGGAATGGATGACATCATAGAGGAGGCAGACATCAACCGAATCATCATCTAACGGTATAACTAACTCACCAGACGTCAGGAGAATTTCGATATTAGATAGATTCTCTTCCTTGGCACGTTGTTCAAGTTCTCGTAGCACCTTCGCACTCTTATCCAAGGCAAAGACCCTCCCCTTCCTTCCCACAATTCGTGCCGCAGGAACCGTATAAAAACCAGGACCACATCCGAAATCGAGGATCCTCTGCTTCGGTTGGATACCCACCCGTTTAAGGAATGGAATTGCTAAATCCTTGAGCCAGCGATCTACATCGCTTTTCACGTCTTTGACCCCAGCATTTACTCAGCATTATCAATAGTTGGAAAAACTATTTAGCACTAACGAATCGAAAAAATAATTTTCTTCCAAAAACCAGAAAAGGAATGATAAGCCGCTTCGGTCTAGCTCCGCTTTCGGAAACCCCTGACAGAGTTTGACGGCATGAATGTAGCCCCAAAAGGGAAGCCCGCTCGGTTAACTAACGAATTGAGAACAGATTAATTCGACTGTTGTTAAATGTGCATCTACTTCATCTAGACAGTCTTTTCCAGATTGCCTGTAATGCCCATCCAGTTCTAACAAGCGACGCAACTCGGCTCTAACTAGAAGCTGATCGAAGTCGCGAATATCCTCAAACCACTTCAAAATAGACGGCTCAGCATCCTTCCATACTAAAGCATCAACCACCAAAACTGCTAACGCAAAATCTGAGGGACGCCAATACGGACAAAAATCAATTATCGCGGGTGGAAACCCTTCCTCAAAGAGAATATTGCTTGGATCTCCCTGAATAATTTGATTCGTGGCCCTAATTGGTTGCAAACATTGTTCTAATTGTTGCACCCCTGGTTTCAGACGCTCATGACAAACAATTGGCAACTCTCCCCAAGCCATAAAATCCGCTAGCGCCCAGGGATCATCCCGATTCGCAAAAAACAGAGGGGGCGATATACCTTCCAAGGCAAGGTGAAACAGTTCTAGGGCTTCCCGTTTCGCCGCCCAGTGACCCTCTAACATGGTTCCTGGGAGAAACTCATAGGCCATCCAACCATCCACTAACACATCTCCATCAGCAGCCGTGAGATACTGGGGGACACGAAAACCCCGTTCTTCAAGGCCACTCAAGATTTCAATAACCCAGATGGCTTCTACCTCGTTGTGTGAGGGTTTGAGGATGCTCTCGCCGACTCGATAAGTTATCCCTTGCCCACTTGGCATGCGTATAGGTTGTCCTTGAACACCAAATGCGTCTAAAACATGGGCAGGAGGGTTCATCGTAGGTTCTCTTACTTATCATTTACCTACTCAAAACTATTGCAGTATTGACTAAGCCGCTGCCTCGATCCCGCGTCCCGGCGCCTCGACGCCGCCCCAAAGGGAAGCACACTCGCCTGGGAGAAAGGTGTGGCTACAGATTTCCAGCGGGGATATCGAGGTTTTAAAATTCTAGGCTTGCATTGCGGCTTTTCCTCGTTGAAGCCAAGTATGCTTGTT
>JAEOSA010000228.1 GCA_016840595.1 Candidatus Hermodarchaeota archaeon
GAGCATGGAGAACCGTTTATCACCGATCAGATTTACCAATTTAATCCTGCACCAAGTTTTGAATACACCACAGCGGAAGTGGATCAAGATTTCGGGACGTATGAACGGTTTATTGGTCGGACCATTCATCCTCGAAACAACATCACATCTGGTCAAGTGTATTTGAGCGTAATTTTACAGGAACGATTGGGGAAGTTTCTTGGAAAAACGGTTCAAATCATTCCACATATTACAGATGAAATTAAACAACGGTTCCGTGAAATCGCCAAAGCAGGAGAGAAGAAGGGAAATGGGCTCGATGTGGTTATTGTAGAAGTAGGAGGAACTGTCGGGGACATCGAAGCGGCGCCATTTCTTGAGGCAATTCGGCAATTCAGGTTAGAGGAGGGAAGATGCGATACCTTACTAGTTCATGTTACTTTGGTCCCTCTTCTTGAAACAGTAGGAGAACTGAAAACAAAACCGACACAACATTCAGTGAAACAGCTTCTTTCCTTAGGAATACAACCTGATATTATCATAGCTCGAAGTCAAGTTTCATTAACTAAAGAGGCTCGCCAAAAAATCGCATTGCACAGCAACGTGGCTAGCGAAGCTGTGATTTCCAATCCCGATCTGAAAGAAATCTATGAATTACCACTAAAGTTCTACGAACAGGGCCTTGATGCCATTATTCTTCAACGATTAGAAATGACAGCACGGCCTCCTTCAGGGATGGAAGCTTGGCGAGAAGTTGTGAATTCTTTCATTAACACAACTTTTCATCTGCGTGTAGCAATGCCTGGGAAATATGTTCAGATGACCGATACGTATGTTAGTATCAATGAGGCACTAAGACATGCAGGAGCTCATTTAGGAGCTAATGTGTCAATTGAAATGGTGGACTCCGAAAAACTCGAACGGGTCAACGATGCTAAAGAAAGGCTCCTGCAATATGATGGAATCCTCCTAACTCCCGGGTTTGGCACTCGTGGAACAGAAGGAATGATTCGTGCCGCCTGGATTGCCATTGAAGAAGACCTGCCATTTCTAGGTATTTGTTTTGGAGCTCAACTCCTATTTGTTGCGTTATGTCGATATGCCTTAGGGATGAAGAACGCCAACAGTACAGAGCTAGATCCCAAAACCCCCTATCCAGTTGTCGACCTCCTTCCAGAACAACGAGAAATTGAGGAAAAAGGCGGCACAATGCGACTTGCTGGACATTCAATCAAAATAATGCCTAAAACAAAACTTCAGACGATTTACAAGAAGACAAAGGTTCGTGAACGGTTTCGGCATCGATATCACCTGATGTGGGATCCTGCTCGCTCAGCGGAAAAAGAAGGCCTTATTGTGTCTGCTACCGACGTGTCAGGGAAGATCATTAATGCAATAGAACTCAATAACCGGTATTGGATGATTGGAACGCAGTTTCATCCAGAATATACCTCTCGTCCCGATTTACCAAATCCCGTATATCTTGCCTTTGCGAAAGCAATGTTGGGACGGAAAATAAAGGATTAAACACTCAATAAGTAATAGAATGCAAAAGGGATAACACGAAAATGACGAAATCCTCAGAATCTACAGACAAAAAGTTAGTTACGTCAAAAGAGAAGCCTGGGCTAGTGAGAAAACGACCCTCTGTTGATGAATATTTTGTGAAGTTTGCTGACCTAGCTGCGACACGATCAACATGTGTTCGTAGACAAGTAGGAGCGGTTCTGGTTCGAGATAAACATATTCTTGCTACTGGGTATAATGGCGCGCCTGCAGGTATGGCGCATTGTACGACTGAAACCTGCCTTCGCCTAACCACTGGAGTCAAACCCGGAGAGCGGCATGAACTCTGCCGAGGAGTTCATGCAGAACAAAATGCTATCATTCAGTGTGCTCTTCATGGTGTAAGCAGTCGAGATGCAACTCTCTACGTCACTCATTCTCCATGTACGATTTGTGCGAAAATGCTAATCAATGCAGGAATCACTCGTATCGTCGTAAAACGACGATATCCCGATGAAGACGGCGTTCAGATGTTGAAAGAGTCTGGCGTGCAAGTTGATTTTTTACAGAAAAAATAGCTAGACGAGTTCTTAAGTTTGGAAACGTCGCGCGGATGCAGTCAGAAATTCACCAATCGGTTGTAAATCTGTCTCTTTTTCAGTCATTACCAAGAAAATGAGTTGCTGTTCTCCCCCCACCATAATGATAGAATATCGTTCTCCATCTAAAACTATGGTGTTAAGCGGTCCTGCATCCGTTTGTTCAGTTACAACGTAAGCTGAGTGACACAAGGCGGCTGCATTCCCTGCTAGAAGATGAGGATTTACTGAGGGAGGCATACGGTGTTCGATGAGTAGGCCTTCTTGACTGATAATTGCCCATCCTTTAACGCCTGACTGTTGCTCTAGTTCAGCAATGATTTCACGTAAGATTTCTTCGTGATTTGCATCGTGGACTATCGTTCTCGCCATGCTATCCTACATCTCAAACCTCAGTTAGCGATACTACGCGCCAATTACCCCTTAAAAATATCGGGCTCACGGTCAAAAAGCTATTTTTCATTGCGAAAAGCACATCCAAAATAGAGATAAACATAAAACCATCGCCTCCTCATCGATAACTACTACTCAAAATGGGAATCGCCATGAGTATGCCACAGCCAACCCAATTCGATCTATGGACTTGGGAAAAAACCAAGGACATCATCAGAACACTACCTGGTCGTCTAGGTTTCCCCAAAACAGATGTTCTCAGCTTTTTAGACTTGGAAGTCCATCTCGATGATGGTCGCATCATCGACACCACTCTTAACCAACCCTTTGACCCAAGAATCGAATATGTCTTCTTCCTTCTTCACCAATACTCAAAGGCAACCGAGGTGCCCTTAACCGGCGAATTAATCAGTTATAGACAAATCTCTGGCGGTCGAGTTTATGGTGCAGTCTTTAATGGGCGTGTCGTGAATCCCATTCAGAAACGGCTTGGAAACTCTCCAGATTTGTTTGAGAAGGCTGCAAAGCTGCTAAAAGGTGAACCTGCAACAGTTGGTAATATCTCATTTACTATCCTTGCATTCCCTCAGGTTCCCTATACCTATGCACTTTGGAAAGCAGATAATGAATTTCCGGCGCGTGCCAGAGTATTCTTGGATGGATCAGCGCCCTCGTACTTGGATGCTGAAGCTCATGCGCATTTGGCTTCTCTAACTACGCTCCGGCTCTTAGCTATCTCTCAAACACTGTAATGCGTTCAAAAAGTGAATTCGACTGGTGTCGATTTTTCGTATAATTTCATATAAAAGTGTATATACATATTATAACAGTTGTTATTATTCTGGCGGATTACAGCAATATTTCACGTATTGCCCCAAGCTATATATGTAAAGCAGTATTAAATATATACTAGAGGGATTTTG
>JAEOSA010000229.1 GCA_016840595.1 Candidatus Hermodarchaeota archaeon
CACCTGATCATGTTGGCACCGAAGAATCGCAGCGTGTGATTCTTGACGATAAGCGATTAACCAAAACCCGATGCGGCTAACACCTAATTCACCATATAATTCCTGTAACTGTCGCCAAACTGCGTTCCGAAAAGTAGATTCTGAGGGAAGTTTCTCCTTCGTGTGAAGGCGGACCGCTAGATACCGGCGTCGAGAACGCATATCTATTCCTTCCTCCTGTGCGGCTTCGATAAGCCCAACTTCATTGAGGTTTGTAATTTCTTAATCAGCTCTAATGGTCTTTGTAAAATTGCATTCTTCGCTTCTGTCTCGGGAATGCTAGCCAGATACCCCAGTGCTGCCAGATCCCGGGGAGCCCTTATCCCCCAATAATCTGTTGTACCGCTTGTTAGAATTAGGTTACATTTAGCCCGAAGCAAATGGTCTATAGCATTTTTCATGACCCGCATGAACCGGGAACGGGCTGGTCCTCTATTGGAAAGAAGCTTCTGAAGGCAAATTTCAACTGGCTTGTCATTGTTAGTCAATGCTCGAGAGATTTGAGAATCAATAATTGTGAAATCATCTAAGTCTTGGAGCATTATCATATCGACTTCAGGAATTTCTGCTGCAGATAACCAAACCGGTTTTGTGCGCCCATGAATGACAAGAAGGTCGGTCTGATTACGTTGATTCTTCACATGACTCCGCAGTCGGGTAGCACTCCTAGGTACCAAGGTTACCCGCTGAATGATATCTAAATCCTTGTCATGGAATCTTTGACCGAGAGGTCGGGATGACTCAAGGGCAAACCCAGCAAATTCAAGTTCTCGAACCAAACCAAGAAACTGCTTAACGTCTGAATCACGCTGCCGTTGCGTTAAACGAACATCAAGATCATAGGTTCGCATACGTTTCCATCCTAAATGAGTTTGAATTGACGGCAAAGGCTTTGCAGTTCATCAAGGGTATGTTTCGAACCAGCAAATCGGATTACCATACGCAGTGAATCACCCTGATTTAATATGCGTAAACGTCCCTGATAAGATTCCTGCTTATCAAACCGTAGAAAAATGCGCCTTTTCTTGTCGATACGACTCTCGAAGGTTTCAGCGATTTCTCGACGATCTTCTTCAAGGAGGCGATCTCCAATAGACTGCACAGCAAGTTTCGCTTCTGCAGGTTGGTCTAAGCAGATTTCCAGGCGTACAATTGGATTATGAAAATGACCGCGAACCTTATTCCGCTCGAATTTTAATAAGGCATAGACCTCTTTGGGAAACAGATTGGTAATTGCTGTTTTAACTTTCTCTTCATCCTCAGTTGCATGCACTAGTGCTTGTACATCAATTCGAACTGGTCTCCGTTCCGATACGGACACAGGTTCGTCACATCCCAAAAGGAATTTGGTGCAATTACTTTCCTTTTCGACCATATTTGCCGATACTAGGACGAAGCTTCTCGGCGCCCTTTCCCTTGTGGCGTAGACCACGTGAAGTTTTTCCTGCAGGAGTTAATCCTCGAAATACTCGACCCTTCTGAATTGGTTCACAAATCCAATTAATCCGTTGATCAGCCTGGATTGCGGGATGAGAAGGGTCAACCAAGACTATCTCATACCAGAGATTCTTTCCATCCTCAGCGATATAGTAAGAACCAAGCACTCGGAGATTGGGGAATTTTCGGGACGCACGTTCTTCAGCAATCCATTGCCGGCTGCGACCAGGGGTAATTTTCACCGTTCCCATTTTCTTTGGTTTCCGACCCATCGTTGGTCGTGGTTTCCGGCGAGAACCGCGAGTTATACGCTGGCGAACTACAATGAAACCCTGCTTTGCACGATACCCAATTTGACGAGCGCGATCAAGTCGAGTGGGTCTACTAATGCGGTTAGTTGCAGGTTCTTTTCGCCACTCGATTAGCCGCGTGCGAATCAGGGCTTTCAATTCTTTATCATGGCTAGCATAGAGCTCGCCAATGTGTTTGTACATCGACGTAGACGCCTCCGCGTAATAAGGGATAGCGAACCGCCATTGCATATAAAATTGTTATGCTACTACTTGAGAAGTGCTAATAACTTCTCAGCGATAACCATGGAATTCGCTCGTGACGCTTCATTGGTCTGAGCACCTATATGAGGAGTTGAAACAACGTTTGGTAAGGCAATGAGCTTTTTGAGTAACTCGTTGGAAAAGGGAGGTTCTTCTGTAAAGACGTCGATGCCCGCACCCCCGAGATAGCCGTCAACAAGACTTTGATACAGGGCGTCCTCATCAACCACGCCCCCTCGAGCGGTATGGATTAAAATTGCCCCTTTTGGCATTGCAGAAATTTCTCGCTTTCCTATGAGCCCATGAGTTTTTGGTGTTAAAGGCACATGGACAGTGAGGATATCAGAGACAGAAGCCAATTCGTCCGAGGGTAGAAACTTGACGCCTAGTTTCTTCATAACCTCAATTCGTTCAGGCATGATGTCAAAACCAAAGACTGACATCTCAAATGCCAGAGCACGTTTTGCAACTTCTTCTCCAATGAAACCAAACCCCCAAATGCCCATTCTTCGTCCGCGAAGCTCGCCACCTTTACTTTGTTTCTTCAACCATTGCCCTTGTCGAATTCCTTGATCAGCAAACGCAACCTTACGAATAACAGCAAGGGCTAATGCAAAGACCAGTTCAGCTACTGACACGGAAGGTCCTTCGGGAGAATTTATGACAGTGATTCCTTTCTCCTTAGCATAGGCTAAATCAACGTTATCCAGTCCAACGCCAGATCGAGCAATCACTTTCAATGCTTTGCCGGCTTCAATAACATCTCGAGTCACCTTTGTGCGACCACGAACGATGATCGCATCATACTCCCCAATTGTTTCTACTAATTGGTCTGCCGTGATATCTGTCTGAAGAGCGAGATCAAATCCGGCTTTTTGTAATTGTTCAACAGCATCATCATGAATTGTATCTGCAACCAATATACGACTCTTTGCCACTTTTTTCACCCTTTTTTCTTTGAACACATTGCTTTTCTAATCGGAGCTAGCACTTTCATCTGCGAATGCTGCTATCGCTCTGATTTATTTGTTGTCGTTATTATTAGAGCATGGAGTTTGGTTGTCTTGTTGATAGGAATCGTTGGAAAACCGTCATCGGGAAAGAGTACGTTTCTTAATGCAGCCTGTCGTACTGCAGCAAAGGTGGGGGCATATCCCTTTACTACTATTGAGCCAAACCCGGGTACAGCCTATGTCCGCGTTGATTGTATCTGCCAAGAATTTGAGGTTGATTGCACCGCTAAAAATTCCATCTGCCGAGAGGGAGTTCGTTTAATTCCGGTTGAGATGCTTGATGTTGCAGGGCTTGTTCCAGATGCCCACAAGGGTCGTGGGCGAGGTAATAAGTTCCTAGATGA
>JAEOSA010000230.1 GCA_016840595.1 Candidatus Hermodarchaeota archaeon
TGCTTGTGATAGTCACTCGTATTTGCGCCAATTGCATTTAATTGCTCGGCTGTATAGATCAGAAACGGGTCTTCTGCTCTTCCGCTACCGCCACCGTATTGGGCTTGAGCCGAAGAGACAAGAAGGAATATGGTTGAAATGATGATTAAAGTTTTCATGGTACATTAACCTCTAAATCGTTAGAGTCAGTCGACCGAGGTCGATAGAGTCTAATGTCATCAAAGTACATTTTGCCCCGACCACCAGGTATAGTCTGATTACCTCTGGTTCCAAAACCGATAGCCATTCGGTCAACATCGGTCAGGTCAATACCTTGATCGGCAAACATTTGTAACGGAATCACCCATTCCGTCCAAGTGGTAATCTGTGTTGCAGTCGAATCAGGATGGACTACCACTGTAGTTGGACCAGCACTGTTGGAGACCGCCACATACATCGGCTCAGCATCGTTGCTGACAATGCCGATGTCCTGATGTGCCCAGTGCTTACTGACCGTCCCGGTAATCGTAACATTAGAGAACACTGCCCGACATATTGCATCAGTATTATGAGCAGTGAGCGCCAAGCCGATATAGACATTAGAAGACATCGAGATATCCATAGGGCTCGCGTTCTGAACCGGTTGCCAGTTAATTCCATTCACCGAGTGTGAAGCCGTAAAGTTGCCAACAGTATCACGTTCCAGTTTTACCCAATGTGGTGCGGTGATCTCTGTTTGATTAATTGTGAAACTGGTTTCCGGGCCAGGGTCACCACGGCCTTGGAAGACAACACCATTACTGGGCGTGACACACACTAATGTATACTGTGAATTTGAAGAAAGCCAATTACGAATCATCACACCAGCTTTGGCCAATTCGTGGGTATTTTCCATACTCTCGATCTTTGCTATAATAGTGCCGGGGCCTGTGAGAGTCTTGAAAGCATAATGGAACTGATCATCCTGCTCCCCAATATTCGTGCCGGATCCAGTCATCGTGTAGATTCCGGTGGGTTCTTCCACGAAGCTGCCTACAGATGCTTGTCGTCCATGGAACCATAAGGATAATTCTGTAACACCTCCTTCCGTCCAGTCGCGCGGAAAACTCAATGTTTTCTCTGATTCTGAATACCTGGCAAACCAATATTTATTATTTTCATAAGAGAACGGCATTGATTGTCTGCCGCCATGGATAATAGTTTCCTCGGTGGAAGAAGGAGTTGCATCGTCGCCTATAACAGAGCCGGTTCCATTACCAGGATAATACGGACCAACCTCTGGTGTTCCATAACCAAGCCCATCTTTCCATGATCGCCAGATTCTGTTTTCAGCAGGATAAGAATTGTAATGCTCAAAATCATCCACTACGATAAAGTTGGCTGTCGTAAAGCTCCAAATGTTACCTTTCAATGGACTATTGGGATCGGCTTCATTGACCTCATCGATTCTCCAATAGTATATCTTGACCAGTTCCAAATTACCGGGATTGCAGGTAGTCATCTCAGGTTCCTGTCGCCCTCGATAGACGCCCTGGCTTTCTATTGTTGCGTTAACTACTGCCTTTTTTTCTTCACCAAAGTATATGTCGTGGTATAAGCCAGATCCTCCAGGGAGCCAACTGAGAATCAGCGGTTGAGGGACATTGACCGCACCATCCTGTGGATAAGGAGAAAATGCCCGTCCGTATTGCCACCACAATCGGGGATAGTCACTCTCAGGCATCCACCAGATATCCTCCATGCCATTTGCCGTCTCGCCCACGAAGTCCCAGCCGGCATCCAAAAATGTGCTGGCCATTTGCATCTCGGCTGTGGCCTTACCTGTCCCACCGTCACTTATCATCTGTCCACTGGTCTGAGTATCCCAAAATGAGGCAAATACATTGCCGTTCCAATTATGACCGATCAGGCCACCGACATTTTCATTGGCTGAGACAGTGCCAGTGGCATAACAGTTTTTGATGGAACCGAAATCTACGGCTCCAGATAATCCACCGACTCTATCATTTCCATTAACACTACTGATGGCATAGGAATTGGTAATCTGACCTCTAGAATCGTTCCCAACAAGTCCACCGACATACTTATATCCTTGAACACTACCTGCGGAGGAACATCCGGTGATTTGGCCGTAATTATACCCTACGAGTCCACCCACATCGTTATTTCCGAGAATGTTGCTGGTGGAATAACTGTCAAAGACCGTGCCGTAATTATTACCCATCAATCCACCAACATGATCAATCCCTGAAACACTGGCCGTGGAATGACACATGGCAACTGTACTATTGCCATATTTTTTTACTGTTTGTCCATTAGGATATACGGGTGATTCAGTAGCGCGGTGCATAAAATAATCTGACTCAAAATCTCGATTAGTTCCATCATGAAACACTTCGTTAGTATGGACATGGAGAGAATTTGGGCTGATAAGACGTATGGTCAGAGTAGTTGTCACAAAACCAAATTCATATACAGCTACAAAGGGATTGCCCGAATATTCAGCTTTGATCGTGCCCCAGTCACAATCTGTAGGATGGCATTTACCATAGCCATGTACGTTCATTATGCCATTCTGAAAACTGATTATTATACGTGTCATACCTCCTGTATCTTGATCATCGTTAAGCCACTCATCTGCAAAATCTTCGGGGCTGATAGAATAAACAGGCAGATTGCTTCCTACTAAACTACCAACGTATTTGTTACCAGAAATGTTACCATCATCAATATAGCAGTTGGAGATTATTCCATTTGCCAGACAGCCGACCAGAGAGCTAACATAACAGCCTGCCCCAGCTTCAACGTTCGGATCAATTAATCCCAAAGCTCTGATTTCTGCATTAGGATCGTTCATGTATCCAAAAAGCCCTACACAATCTCTATTTGTAGAAATGTAACTGAAATATGAGATTGTGTGACTATTGCCGTCAAATACACCGGTGAAAGGATTGTCGAAACTACCAATTACGTTGAAATCAGTTCCCGTATAGACGCTTAAATCGATATCGGCCATGAGCTTGAAGTGCATGTCCCAGTCATTCGGTTCTGCACCTATAGCATTGAAATGTTCAGCGGTGTAAATTATGTAGGGATCGTTAGGTTCCCCTGTGCCGCCGCCGTATCGGGCATGAGCCGGTGTGACGAACAGAGAGGTTATCGAAATGACAATTAAAGCTTTCATGGTATATTGACCTCCAAATCATTTAACACTGCCTGCCGAGACCGATATAAACGGATGTCATCAAAGTACATTTTGCCCCGACCTCCAGGCACGGTCAGATTACCTCTGGTTCCGAAACCGATAGCGATTCTATCAACATCAATCAGGTCAATGCCTTGATCGGCAAAAGTCTGCAATGGAATTGTCCATTCTATCCACGTATCGATTCTTACAGCATTTGGAT
>JAEOSA010000042.1 GCA_016840595.1 Candidatus Hermodarchaeota archaeon
AGGCTGTGCCTGCAGCCTACATGATTGATCCCGACCACTGCCTCGGCCTAAGCCCCAAAGAGTGCATGATGTGCTACGATGCCTGCAACAAAGCAGGACAAGAAGCCATTCTCCCCGATGACACCGAAAAAATCCATGAGTTTGACATCGGCGCAATCATTGTCGCTACGGGCTACGAACCCTACGACCCCACTCCAATCACAGAATATGGTTATGGTGTCTATCCCAATGTGATTACAGCAATGGAGTTGGAACGACTCATCAATGCCGCAGGACCCACCGAGGGCAAAGTCATACGACCCTCAGATGAAGAAAAACCTCACAGCTTTGCCTTTATCCAATGTGTTGGAAGCCGAGACGAACGATCCAACATTTACTGTTCTGGCTTCTGCTGCATGTACACCATCAAAAACGCCCTCCTCCTCCACGAAAAATACCCTGATGCCGAAATCACGATCTATTACATGGATATCCGCACCAACTTCAAAGACTATGAAGAATTTTATCAACGAGCCCGACGCGCCGGTATCCGCTTCCAACAAGGACGTCCCGCAGAAATCACAGAAGATCCCAAGACCCGAAACCTTTGGGTCCGCGCTGAAGACATGGCAACTGGAAAACCTACGAAGCGCGAATTTGATATGGTCATCCTCAGCACAGCCGCAGTACCCAGTCGAGGGACAGAAGATCTTGCACGGGTTCTCAATGTTCCCGTTGGCCCCTCAGGTTTTTACATGGAAGCTCATCCCAAACTCAAACCTGTCGACGCAGCCACCGAGGGTGTCTTCTTCTGCGGTTCTGCTCAAGGACCTAAAGATATTCCCGCAAGCGTCGCCCAAGGAAGCGCCGCTGCTGCTCGTGCCCTTCGAATTATTACTCAAGATGAATGGGAAATTGAACCCATTGTAGCAGTCGTCAATCCGGAGCTATGTCGAAGCGCCACTGGAAAATGTGGTATCTGCGTATCACGCTGCGCCTATGGTGCTATCACCGCTGAACCCGGAACCGCTGCTTACGTCACACCAGCAAAATGCCATGGCTGTGGAACATGCGTAGCTGAATGCCCTGCGAATGCAATTAGACAGATGCACTTCACCGATGCTCAGATTATGGATCAAATTCGAGCGCTATTGAAAGATAATCCTGAGGACAAAATCTTCGCCATGCTGTGCAACTGGTGTAGTTATGCGGGAGCGGATCTAGCCGGAATTAGTCGTTATAATTATCCAACAAATGTACGTGGCATTCGCGTCATGTGTTCAGGGCGAATGTCGGATCAATTCATTTTGGAAGCTTTCCGACTTGGTGCTGGAATGGTGTTAATGTCTGGGTGTCGTCTCACCGAAACTGGCAGCGATTGTCACTACATTACGGGGAATGTGTGGGCTGAGAAACGCGCAAACCGGATGTCAGCGTATCTGGAGCGGATTGGCATGGATCCACGACGATTCCGACTAGAGTGGGTCTCCGCTGCAGAAGGGGACAAATGGGCAGCAGTTACAACAGAGATGGCTGAACAACTCAAAGAAATGGGTCGCGATTTTATCGTTGAAGAGAATGAACGACTCCGCCCGGAGCTTGAGAAGCGTCTTGCCCGGCTCACGAAACGAGAAAAGCCCAAACCAAAGCCGAAAGCGAAGGCAAAAACTAAATCAACGAAGGTGAAGGTGTAATGGATGTGGAAGAACGCCTTGAGGAGATAGCCGAGAAGCTGGCCAAACGGGTTGACACAAAAAGCTGTTTCCAGTGCGGTTCATGTGTCAGTGCCTGTCCCGTGGCCCGACTTACTGACGGTGAACTCTATCATCCTCGCCGGATTGTTCGAGCGACGTTGGAAGGTGAGGCTTCCAAGTTACTCGAGCAGCCCAGCCTCTGGTTATGCACAAGCTGTCATGCTTGTCTTGAACACTGTCCCCAGAAAGTCCCCGTTTCTGAGCTCGTCCAAGACCTGCAGAATCTAGCCAGTGAATTGGGAGTAACACCCGACGATATCGTCTCTGAAGTTGAGAACATAATTGCCACCGGTTGGGCTCTTGCACCAAGCGAGTCAGTGAATAAACGCCGTGTTGAATTGGGACTTCCCCCGATTCCGCTGGAAGAGAAGGGTAAGAAGGATTTACATACAATCGCAAAGGCTACCGAATTGTTATCACGATTGGAAAAAATCAAAGAACACAAAGCTGCCGTGAAGGCAGCTGATGAAGCCATTCAAGAAGGAGGAGAAGCTTAATGGCGGATACACCGTGGGCACTTTACATGGGTTGTGTTATCCCCAACCGATTACCTTACATGGAAGTAGCCATGCGTGAAACGCTTAATTATTTTGAGATTCCCACCCAAGATATCTCTGGTTTCACCTGTTGTCCAAATCCCTTAACCCTTGCTCATATTGACCATGAAGCCTCTCTTGCAATCTCAGCTCGAAACCTTGCCATTGCTGAAGAAAAGGGACTTAACATTCTCACACCTTGTAACGGCTGTTTTGAAGCGCTCAAAGGCACAGGGGCATGCCTCCAGGAAGACGTAGAACTCCGCAAAAAAGTCAACACGATTCTTTCCAAAACTGGACATGAATACAAGGGAACCATTCAGGTCAAACACTTCATCCAATTTCTCTTCGAAGACATTGGCCTGGGAACCATCGCTGAGTCAGTTGCCCATCCTTTAAGTGACCTTGTCGTCGCCACTCACATTGGCTGTCATATTCTTCGACCCAGCAACCTCCTCAACGTTGATGATGCCCAACGACCAACGATACTTCACCAACTTGTTCGCGCACTAGGAGCCAAAGCTGTCCAATATCCAGATGAAATGGATTGTTGCGGATATGGAACCCGTCCAGCAGACAAAGACATGGCCCTCAAAATGACAGGAAATAAGCTAGAAAACATGAAACGTGCAGGTGCTGAAGCCCTCGTAGTAATTTGTCCAGCCTGCACATTGCAGTTTGATCTCATGCAGCGGCTTGCCCTCCGCGATGCAGAGGATAAAACACCACTCCCAGTTTTTTACTACCCCGAGCTGCTGAATCTAGCGTTAGGACTTTCACCAGATAAGATGGGCTTCAATCTGCATCGAGTTAAAGTCGATCCAGTATTAATCAAACTACTTCCCGACCTCGCTCTTCCCACTACCTAAACCTGTGGCATTGGGATTAGGGAACAGGGAATAGTAACGGAAATAACGGTGCCAGCCAAGTATAGAGAAAAAACAATCCCAGTGCCATCGTTGCAGAAGCCGGCACGGTCAAAATAGATGCCCATGCAATCTTTTTCACAGCTGGACCTCCTATAGGTGTCCGGTTCGCTAATCCCACACCAATCACCGCAGTCACCAACACATGTGTACCAGATAATGGAAGCCCCGCTATTGTGCCAATTAACAACACGATGGCCACACCTGACTCTGCAGCAAAACTTGAACTAGGTCGCAACTCGGTGACTTCTCTCCCCACTGTTGCCACAACTCTTCGTCCAATCAAAAACAAGCCAATTGCCATCCCCACACCGCAAAGGAGTAGAAACCACCTAATTAACGGTATACCAAATAGAGTCGCTGTGGGATCAGGAAACGCTAACACCAGAATCCCTACTGCTTTTGCTACATCATTACCTCCACGACTCAGACCAGTGATGATAACCATCACTAAAAGCAAGATTCCAAAAACCCACTCCATACGTCTCACACGATCCATACCTGTCGCCCGAGGATACACAAATTTCCTAATCACATACTGGAGACAAAACGCAATTACCAACCCAAAAATCGGGCTGAGAACCCATCCGATGACAATTTCTAGCATAGTTGACCAATTAATAACTTCAAGCGCTAACTGAAATTGTAACCACAATCCAATCCCCAATACACACCCCACTATACTATGGGTCGTAGAAATAGGGTACCCTCTCACGGAGACAAGAAACAGCCACAGTGTCATGGCAATGACGATAATTAGGACAATTTCGAGAGGTAAATCGATTTTCACCATGTCTGAGCCGATGGTTTTTGACACATCAACTCCAAGAAGCTGCGCTCCAATGATTTGGAGAAATGCACCTAAAAGAATTGCCGCGTTCAACGTTACAATCTTAGCACCAACAACACTTGCCATGGTTTCATCGTTTGCACCAATAGCCATTGCAACAACAAACACTAAGACGATGAGGAGGATAACTACGATGAGAAGTTCTAATGACACGATGTAAGTGTCTCCTTTGAGTCTTAGATTTTTTTTTGAGCATTTCGGTAATTGAACCTACACTCTCTATAGATTCTATATTTAGGGCAGAACCACACTGTTCACCCAAAAGAATCTTACGCAATAACTTAGGGTACAACAATCACCTATCAAAAATGGAGGAAAGTGTATGCAAGCATCCTTAGGACAAGAAATCCGCCAAATGTCCATGAAATGGGGCGCGGACTTGGTTGGGTTTGCCTCTTCCGAACAGTTTGAACGGTTTCCCGTTGAAAATCGTCCAACCTATACTCTCCCCTCTGCTCAAACAGTTGTCGTATTAGGGTTGCAAATGGTAGATCCACTCCTTGATTTATGGCTTCATGCTCCTCCCACAACGGGTGCAGGTCGGTATTCAACGGGGCGAGCCTTCGAGGATGAAATTCTCCGAGCAATTTGTTATCGACTTGCTCTTGCCATGTTTAAACGGCGGATTGAGGCCAAAGTTCTCCCCTATGGACCGTCACCGGAAAAAGAACATAACGGCTTCATCTATCTAAAGGGTGCAGGAGTCCTTGCGGGACTCGGGGTTATCGGAAAAAATAATCTCCTCATCACACCGGATTTTGGACCACGTATTCGTCTTCGGGCTATTGCCATTTCAGAAAAACTCCCCGCCAGCCGGATGATGACTGATAATCCATGGTGCGCTAACTGTGAACGATGCGTTCAAGCTTGTCCAGTAAACGCACTACACGGCGGAAAATACAACAGAGAACGGTGCTTAACAAGCCCCGATCACAAACGGCCCCTATCACCGGGTGCTGAGCTCTGGTGTACACGCTGCTCCTGTGTCTGTCCTGTTGGTTCTCGGGTACCCTGTGATGATTCTCTAAAAATCCAGCCACTCACAGAACAGACTAAGTTTTAAGTAACACTTCAGGGAAGACACCTAATCTCAGAGAGGAATCCAAATGACCGAACATGACCTTATTGTCGTGGGTGCAGGTCCCGCAGGAGCCCACCTCGCTAGTCAGACCGCAAAGGTTGGACTCAATGTTTTACTTCTGGAACGGTTGTCTCGGGATCGCGTCGGGGATAAAGTCTGTGGCGAAGGCATCGCCTTACATCATCTCAAGAATGCCGGAATCCCCTATCCCAAAGGGAAAGAACTCGGGACGCCTATTAATGGCATCGATATCTATCCACCGAGCATGCAAAACTATGTAACGGTCAGTCAACAGCTTGAGGGTGAACCCTGTCAAGGATGGACGGTAGATCGACTCTATTTCGGACAACGCCTCCTTAGGTATGCTGAAAAATCAGGAGCTGAAATTCGAGATCATGCCCATGTCCTTGAACCCCTTTTAGACAAGGGAACGGTTGTTGGAGTGAAATACAAAGATACCTCCACCAATTCCATGAAGGAAGCACGAGCCAAAGTAATAGTTGATGCAAGCGGCATGTCTGCTAGTCTCCGTCGTCGAATACAACATCCCCTCATCGAACAGACTATCGCACTCAAGGATCAAGCCGTCTGTTATCGTGAGGTCCTTGAACTCCAAACCGCCTTTGAACCTAGTGATCGCTGTTGGATTATCATGGACGACCGATACAGTCCTGGGGGCTATGTCTGGATCTTCCCCAGAGGAGGGAAAATCGCAAATGTTGGGTTAGGCACCCAAGGAGGTTATGGGTACAAACCTAAGCAACTCTATCAACAATTCCTTGCAAGTAACCCCATTTTCAAAGATGCCAAGGTCATCCATGGCGGTGGAGGAGCAGCTCCTATCCGACGACCATTGTGGAGCTACGTTGCTGATGGTATCATATTTATTGGAGACAGTGGTTGCCATGTCAATCCCATTCATGGAGGCGGGATTGGCTCAGCTATTGAAGCAGGTCACGTTGCCACCTCATATATCAAAGACGCGATCGAAGCTGGCGACGTATCTGCTCAAGGTCTGTGGGGATTCAACGTGGAGTACAATCGTCATCATTATGGACAAAAAATCGCGTCATTAGATCTTATGCGACGATTACTCCAAGAAGTAGGTAACGAAGAATTCGAGTTCGTCATCAACAATCATATCATCACCACAGAAGATTTACTTCGTGCAAATGCCGGAGAAGGAATTCAACTCTCAGCCACTGATAAGGCGGGACGATTTCTCCGTGGTTTAAGGCGACTTGGCTTACTCCGACGAATCCAAAAAGTCTCAAGAGAAATGGGAGAAATGCTGAACCTTTACCGTAACTTTCCCGAATTGATGACTGCATTTCCTGAATGGAAGAAAGAGGTTGAGCAGTTATACTACAATCTCGGATATGAGCCTTGAATTCAGGTTTCTCTTTGATTATAACTAGCTAGGCTTTTTACCTGCCCCACTACAATATAGATATCTTTGTTCTCTCCAAGCCATGAAGAGAATTCTGAAGGTGTTGTTCGAGATGGATCCACCCATCGTTATCGATGCTCATACTCGCCACGTGTCTGATATCCTCTTCTCTCCAGATAATAGTGTATTAATCACATGTGGAATGGATAATCTCACTCAAATTTGGTCCGTAAAAGATTGGGCCCAACTCAACACACTTTTTGGACATACGAACAGTGTGAATTCGGTGGCAATAACTGCTAAGGGTGATTTCCTGGCAACAGGATCCACAGATGCCACTGTTAAGATTTGGCAGTATCCCTCTGGAACGCTTGAAACCACGCTCAGTGGACATAGGAAGACTGTCGCAGCTGTGGCATTTTCGCCGACTGGTGATTACGTTGCTTCTGGTTCATATGATGGGCATGTCAAAATATGGGATGTGACATCTGGAACAGAACAACTGACACTTACAAATTTGGGACGGAATATTGCTTCCATCTCATTCTCACCAGATGGAAAATTCTTAGTGGCAGGCGGGTTAGGCGATGATATTTTTCTCTGGGAGTTTCCTTCCGGGGAGTTAATCAGACAAATAACAGGACACGAAACTGCAGTTTCCGCCGTGACTTTTTCCTCAGATGGTGAGTGGCTAGGCTCAATAGGTTATGAACAAACCCTGAAAATACGGTCTACAAAAGACTGGGAAGAACATCTTTCAATTGCTCTGGAATCTCGGGCCAGTGACCTCGATTTTACTTCAGATAACAAGAAGGTCGCTGCGGCCATCGATTATGGTGTTCGTATGTGGGACATTCGATCTGGTGAGATTCACAAGCAGTATGAATTACCTGTTCAAGGCGTGTATACCGTGTCGGTGTCACCTACTCGACGGTGGCTTGCAGTGGGATCAGCTGATGGTTTGGTCCGGATTTGGCAAATCCGGAAACCACCGATGAAAAAATGAATCCCCCCTCCACTCCGCTCCCCAAATATGGGGGTCCTGTTTCTTCTCGCCATCCATCCGGATGGGTCATCAACTCCCCGGATGCTTCCCAAGCATCTGCTGTGGTTACCGGACAGTTCGGAGGGCAGGTGTTGAAGAGACAACACCGCCCTCCACCAAGAGGCATTAAATCAAGGGTGGTCTAATATCCTGATTGCCGGTAACTAACCTTGTATAGGGCGTATGTTGCTTTTTATACTGCTTGTGTAATTGAGAGCACATCTTAGCATTTCTGTGAACTACCCACACCTATCGGTGCGAGCTTCCTGCTTCATGCCCTCGGTTCATACCGATTGGTCCACAGGCTCTACTCGCTGTTCGGGCGATGTTGCCCCACCATACATAGCCTTTTTATCGGCCAGCGGATTGAGACCTCACCACTCGATACCTTGGAGTTTATTTAAACACCACAATTCATCACTGATCTGATGGAAGGGGTTTCTCTGGTCCTAAACTAGATTAGTTACGAAGAAGAAATGGGAGTAGATGATACAAGGCTTGACAAGGTTCTCTTAATTACAGGTTTTAGATTAGTCCAGCTTAATGCAACGAGTAACTGGAATCCCACATAGGAGGCGGCAAACCATCGCCAAATGGCATACTCCATCCAGAACAATGGAAAATCCCAGACAGTAGTAGTCGCTGTAAATACAATCGGTACAATCCACATCATTAGAGCCATCACCAGAAGGGGCTTAGGAGGTGTTTGTCGGGTCCGAATATATCTCACGGTCCACCATAGGAAGGTTCCCCACACCAGGATAATCTGAAGAAACAACACGCCATAAAAAACTGGTATGGGAATAAATGCAGGAATGGGATTGGAGGGATAATAACCATCAAATGTCGCCGGAGCCAAGACATTGTAGTATAAGGCTCCAAAGCCAAACCAGAGAAATCCTGCCAGGTTTTGAATGAAAACTGGAAGACTTGCACCAAATAACAGTTCGAGCCCTGAAACTGGTTGTGCAATTATTGTATGCAGAAAATAGATATTCAATGCTCCCATGAAAATCCCAAGGACGATCAGGGCATTTCGCCCTTGTCGTTTCATCAGAAAGAAGATAGCAATCGCAGGGAGGGCAAAGGCAAAGGTTTCTTTGATGAGAAATGCCATGGCCAAGAACCCTCCTGCCAACCATGGTCGGTCACTCCACGCCCAATAGATGGTTAGAATGAGGAAGGGCATCGCAAAGAGGGAGATTTGGAATAAGGGAATGACATTGAAAAAGAAGGTATATTGAACACCTGTTGCCGCCAAGCCTGCCCAACCGGATCCTGTAATGATCCGAGTAGTCCAAAATGTAAGGATGAGATTCAACGCAGCGACACAAACACAAAGTACACTTAACGGAAAGATAAAACCTGCACCCGCCCAGCCTGTAAGAAATACGACTGGATAGAAAATGAGGGGCGTCCGATAGATACGTAAATCACCTAAATCCCCAGTCGCCTGTGCTGCATGTCGCCAAGCTGTATAGAAATCTTCACCATTCAACATGTAATAGATAACCGTCTTGTGCATCGTATCATCATCTAACGCGACACGCGGTGCGAAATGTGTACCCCACGAAATAGACAAAAACAAAACCCAAATTATGCTACAGACGAAAAGAAGAATAACGAAGCTAAAGACACCTTCTTTACGAAGGACGTTGGGGATGGCTGCCACGGTGAAGTATTCACCCTAACCGGTGTGTTCTATTCTCCACTACTTGTAAGTAGCTATTCAAAAGATTTCGGCTTCCGAGTCAAGTTACGTGTGAGAACAATGATTACAATCTTGGGTTGTCTCTGCACCACACACTGCACAGGTGTTTCGGACCTTTAGACAGATTTCACACAACTTTTGGGATGTTTGTTTTTCTGTTATACTGCCTTCCTTGATTTTGTGTGCCACTTGATCGATATCCTCTACGATATGTTGACCCAGAACAACAGCGGTTCCCCGTTCCCCTTTCATGTAATGCGAAATCGTTGCCTCTGTCGTTCCAAGAAGTTTGGAAATATTAACCTGCGACATCCCTTCTTTAACTAGAGCCCTCGCTAACGCGGCTTTAATAGCAGGTAACGCTTCTCTAGCAACAGTCTGACAAGGAAATGCCATAGCTCAGTATCCTCGTTAATTGGGATTAGTGGGAATTAACAACGTTAAGTCATAGTCAAGGTCGCAAATATAAGTATTAGCCACTCACTAATGACAATTCTATAGATAAGATTCGTGAATATAGCGCTAGGTCGCTCCTGAATGTTTAGAAAAAATATCAGAAAATTGGTTACTAGCATGAAGGTTTTGAAGGGTAATATCTTTAGGTTCTTGAGTCAATGCCCTTACTGGCAATCACTCACTGGTGACTCATCATGATGCCTGAAGACATGCGACGAGATCTTTCCATCACCCAACAATATATCTACTTGGATAATGCTGCAACCACCCCAGTCCCTAGCCCGATTATTGATGAAATGATTGAATATTTCGAAGAATATTGTGCCAACATCGAAAGGGGAGCGTATTCTATTGCAGCAAAAGCATCCAAAGTCTGTGATGACGCACGTAAACAGATAGCAGAACGGTTGCTCCATTGTGATGAGGACGAATTCATTTTCACACGGAATCAGACTCAAGCTGCGAACTTCGTTGCATATGCATTAGAACATCCATTTCTGAATCGCTGGAGCACTGGTTTCAAATTCGCACAACCGCTCGTGAAGTGGATCCCTGAGAGTAAAATTGTCTCTACGCTTATCGAACACCATTCGAATTATCTGCCTTGGTTGCGCTTAGCCAAACATGTCGATGCCCAATTTCACAGCATCACACCCACCGAGGAAGGACGACTATTACCAGAAATGTTCACTGAGGTCGTTGATGAACACACCAAATTAGTCGCTTTCCAACACGCATCCAATGCCATAGGTACAAAACACAATGTAGCTGCAATTATCCGCGCGATTAAAGCTGCCAACCCTCAATGCCTGGTCTTTATTGATGGTGCCCAAGGCGCCGGTCACATGCCTATCAATGTCAAAAATTTGGGCTGTGACTTCTACTCTTTCTCTGGTCATAAAGGACCTCTCGGACCACCTGGAACCGGAGGCCTGTATGTTCGCGATGAAATCCTCAGGCGGATGGAACCTGCAGAAGTTGGAGGCGGAGCTATCGCAGCTGTCACAGCCAACGACTATATGCTTCGCAGCGATCACCGTGCACGACGGTGGGACGCAGGAACACCCAATATCATCGGCCTAATCGGATTAGGCGCCGCGGTCAAATATCTTAACCGAATAGGAACCCAGCGAATAGTGGAACATGAACACAAATTAACCAAACACCTGCTCGATGGCTTACGGGAAATTCCAAACCTTATCATCTATGGACCCAAAGAAGATATGACCTGGAAAGTAGGCGCCGTGTGTTTTAACATTGAAGGCTGGACATCCCATGACTTGAGCCTAGCCTTGGATTCGCAATGGAAAATACTAACCCGGGCTGGACATCATTGTTGTCAGCCACTCATGCGCCTGCTTAACATATGGGATACGTACGCTGGAAATGTGCGAGCGAGTTTCCATTACTTCAACTTAATCGAAGAAGTTGACACCCTTATCGAAGCCCTCAAAACCTTGGCAGGCTAACAGCCACCTAGACTATACACAATTGCGGCATGCCGCACAGTGCTCATGGCGAGCAATTGGAAATTGATCAAACCGTAAACTGTTCAGATCGATAAATAATAGATGGCCTGCAAGTCGGGGCGAATGACCCAAAATTATCCGAAGCGCTTCATGCACTTGGATATTAGCCACTACACCCAAGAGCGTTGGATAAACGCCAATCGTGTGACAAGTAGGTTGTTGCGCGTCATCTACCCCACCATAGATACATTCTAGGCATGCGGTTTTTCCGGGAAGAATTGTTGTTAAATTCCCCGTAGCTCCTAGTGCACCGGCAAAAATGTAAGGGACGTTGTATCGGCAACTGGCATCATTCAGAATGTAGCGTGGGGCAAAACGATCCAGTCCATCAATAATTACATCCATGTTCTTGACGAGGTCATCGACTGTATCTTTGGTCAATTTGGTCTCAATGGGTTCAATCGTAACCTCGGGATTCAGGGGTTGTAATCTTCGAGCCGCCAGATGAACCTTTGCCTTGCCAATATCTTTCTCACGATATAAAAATTGACGTTGAAGGTTTGTCGCATCCACAACATCGGGATCAACAATACGCAAGTGGTCAACACCCAGTGTGACCAGTTTCGTAGCAGAAATGCTGCCTAATCCACCCATCCCGATTACAGCGACTTTGGATTTTCGGATTCGTTGCAATCCTTCTTCGCCAACGTCACGTAGCACTACAAACCGTTGATACCGTTCGGATATCTTTGACATGAAGGGCTCTCCAAGCAAATGCTAGAGTGCAGCTTTCTGCTTTGCTTCTTCAAAAAGCTGTTGACCCTTCTTACTCACTTCGATATCTGCAGATGGGAGAC
>JAEOSA010000043.1 GCA_016840595.1 Candidatus Hermodarchaeota archaeon
ACGTGGCCAACGTTCAGCGGCTTCCCGGGCGATTGGTCCACGGATTTCTGATCCTTGAGGGTCACCCACTTCAGAGGTAATTACAATGGCGTTATCTTCGAAGCGAATCCATTGACCACCCTTACGTCTGAATGGTTTTCGTTGTCGAACAATGATGCCGCGAAGCACCTGTCGACGCATCTTGGGTGTACCAGCTTTGCAGGAAACCACTACCATGTCTGCCACACTGGCAGCAGGATTACGACGGAGGCGGCCGTGGTATCCAATAACCGAGATGATTTCTACAATCCTAGCGCCGCTGTTATCTGCGACTGTAAGTCTAGCACCAGTGGGTAATCCTCGGCTGATTCGGGTTTTTGAAACCCCTGCAGTTTTTCGGCCTCGTTTCACCATTATGATTCTTCCTCCTTTTCTTTAAGGCATTCAACGACAACATAGGACACTGTTTTGCTAAGAGGACGACATTCGGCAATGCGAACGGTATCTCCTACTTCACAAGGAATACAAGGTGGAAGATGGGCTGCCGTCATAGAGTGGTTGCGTGAGTATCGACGATATTTTTTGATGAATCGTAGATAATCTCGACGGACCGTGACTGTGCCTTTCATCTTAGTACTGGCGACAATGCCTTTCATAACCCGTCCACGAACCGGCAAGGTGCCATGAAATGGACAATTAGCATCTTGGCATTCCTGTTCTGGAGGATTTACTTTTAGACCAATATTTCGAGCTACCATCGTAGTTTTTTCGCCCTCCTTAATCGTTCTGCGGGATGCCCGAGCAGGGAGTTTCCATCAATTTGTGCGGTTTCACCCTTAGGCAGGAATAGTTTGAAAGTGCTTGTTGCTTTGGGTATCTGCCGATGTTGAAGACCGTCAAATAGTGTGAGCATTCCATGAGTTTCATCAATAATGTGACCGGTTAGTCTATTCAAACTGGGATTAGTGGACTGCAACACGGTCGTGGATAGTCCGATAAGCGGACGGATTGTGAGGCGCTTTGGATAATGGAGCATCATGATGCCCCTCCTTCCTCTATGTCAGCAGGAGCTAGACGTGCTTCCTCATTCATGATAGTAAGTATTCGGGCGATACTCCGGCGAAGCGCTCGAATGGCACTGGGATTTTCTATTCCAGCACCAGACATCATTGCCGCTCGTTGTTTCGCGAGTTCCGCACGTAGTTCGTTTAATTTTCGTTCTCTTTCCTCAGGACGCATTTCCCGGATTTCAGCCACCGTAATTATTGTCATTATTTTTGTGCCTCCTTCTCATACCTCACTTTTTTGAAGATGATTTACTTGATTTTGCGGCTTTTTCCTTGCTAGCCTTGGCTTCTGATTTCTTAGTTTTCGATTTCGCAGAAGCCTTCTTCGTTTTCGCCTTGGGTTTTTCTGCCGCCTTTTTCGTTGTCTTAGTTGTAGTCTTGGTCTTTGCCTTAGCTCTGGGTTTCGTCTCAACCTTCTTTTTCTTCGCTTTCGGCTTTTCCTCTACTTTGGTCTTCGGCTTTGCCTTAGGCTTCTCTTCCACCTTCTTCTTAGCCTTGGGTTTCGCCTTAGGCTTGGGTTTTGCCGGTTCCTTCTTTTTCGCAGGTGCAGCCTTAGGCTTCTTCTTCGGCTTTGGTTTAGGTTTCTCTGGTTCGGGTTTCTTTTCCAGTGGAGGCACATCTTCAGGCTCAGGTTCAGGAATTGGTTCTAATTCCGGTTCACTAGGAGTTTCCGTTGCAGGAGATTGTTCTCCACTTTCCTCAATGAATTCTTCAATGGGTGGCGCTTCTTCTACGGGAAGTTCTTCCTCAGTGACTTCAATTTCTGAAGATTCAACTGCTTCAGGGGCAGGAACCGGTGGTATTTCTACTTCACGGTGCATAATTATCGGTCGATCCGGAGCAACTGCATCAGGAAGCATAACGCGGACTTGAACGCCCAATATTCCCGGTTTCATAATCGCATAAGCAATGCCGTGACTAACAGCAGTGCGAATCGGTTCGCCAGTTTTAGCAACGAAGCCACTTCGGAATTTTTGGTAACGAGCCCTTCGACTTGTAAGCTTACCAGCGATAGAGATTTCCACTCCCTTAGCTCCAGCCCCGACAATACGACGAAGAACACCATACGCTGCACGCCGGAAATGGTCGCCACGTTCCAGGCGTTGAGCCAGTCGTTCAGCCATAATGGAGCCGTTCAGCTCAGGAACTTCGACTTCACTAACTTCAATTTGTGGGGCTTCCAACCCGAATTCGTGTTCTAACGTCTCCGTTAATTCACGAACAGTGGTACCTCGTCGTCCTATCACCATTCCAGGACGAGAGGCATACACAACTACACGCATGCCCAATGGCGTCTTTTGGAGATCAACGCCAGCATACCCAGCGCGACGAAGTTCGCGACGTAAGTAATCATTTACTTTTACTTTCAATAATCCTCGATTAATGAAGTGATCTTCAGCTGGCATTCTTATTCCTCCGTTAACACAACTTCAACGTGAACCATTTGTTCATTGAAGGCCGTTGATCGTCCTCTCGCCCGTTCTATGAACCGTTTTAGCATCCGACCGGGATAAGCCGAAATATGCGTAATACGAAGCCGATCAAGGTCCAACCCCTTGTAGTCCGCATTATTCTCCGCGTTTTCTAAAACTCGTAAAATTGTTTTTGAAGCTTTCACCGGATACCGTCCGGAATCCGCTTTGTATAACCCTCGTCGATGACCGACCTTCTTGTCATACCGACGATAAGGCACAGCTTGGCGCATGGCTATGACATCTTCGAGGTACGTTTTTGCCGCTTCTAACCTGAGTCCACGAAGCTCATTACAAACCTCCCGGGCTGCTTTAGGCGACATACGCACCTCACGTCCTCTAGCCTTAGCAGTTTTGTCTGGATCCAGACCAAGTATTGAGTAACCGAATTCAGGCATGGGTATCCAACCTAGCGTGATTAATACACTCACTTTGCGGGTTGCAGCTACAACGAACCGAAAGCCACATGACCCTCGGGACTGGTCCGCACTCCCAAACAATGTGAGAGCAGAGGGGGAGAACTATAGTGCCCTATATAAGAATTCTGCTAGTCTGTGCCCCCTAACCGTCTGCGTCCAATGCCACGGGCTTCGAGCCCGTTACAATCACGTCAGGAAGGACCTTTCGATGCTTCCGAAGAAAAGCTACATCCGCCTTCTGATCACGTCCCGAATCGGGAAGCAGCTCCGGAATACTCTCAATGCGCGAACCAACGGGATAGAAGCGCTCGCATTTCTCACAGCGGAGAGCCCCTACAATTATTTCGAGACCATGGAAATATTCGACTAGCGGAACCACATCCAAAGGCTCCGGTTTCTGTCGAGACAGAGCAGCAAAGACTTTTCGGGCTTTTGTCAATCGTTGGTCGAAAGTCTTATCCTTTGATAGATTGTGCACAGGCTCCAAGGATGGCTCACTTAGCACACCCTTTTGATGATGCGCAACCAACTCCCCAGCTAACCCTTTTTTGTCCTTTAACCGATTTTTCTCCACTTTAACCACATAGACGGTAAGCGGGTGTTCCTTGCAAATAGGACACGCCAAAATATTGAGTAACCAGGGCTTCATCATATAAACCTCGAAAAGTTAGTTTCCCTTCATGAGCCACCCCTATTAAAAGTAGCTCTTTGCTAAGCCTCACTCCAGAGTGGTGTTAAGGGATTTTATCAATGAATTTTTTCATAATATTTTCAAACCAATATTCCAACCTTTTCGGGATCGGTTGAAATGATTGAAACTTGGTTTCTAGCTCAGAAGTAATCGCTTCAACAACTTGCGATGGGATGCTATAGTTCACCTGCATATTCCTTTTCGTGACCCGTTCAACGCCTTCAGCCGCGCGAGAGAACCCTAGCCGCGTAATTCTATTAACTCCTGTCCACGCGCTTAATTTGTTCCAAGCTGGAAATCCCACGCCACCCAAGGTCTTTACTACCCCGTCACCTCTCGAATCTTCAGCGATCAGGAATGAGGGCTTGGCATAGCTGAGAAAATAGATATGGGCATGAACTCGGAATCCAACATGAATATCCATGGTATCATACACTTGGATTTTCTTCAAATCATATGATGCATCAAAGGTTTCACAACCAAGCTTCTTCGCATAAGTCAATAATTTTACATTGAGTTCGGTGAGCCGTGGATCGTCTTTTTCTCCTAACTGAATTCCGTGATGAAAAGATACAAGAAGTGTAGCCGCAGGAAACTGGGTTCGTAGCGCCTTCAGAATGGATGCAGCTAGTTTGTAATGAAATGGAGTGGCAGGAGTGGTAAATAAAATGCGCTTTACTTCTTTGGGTTGCGAATGATGGGTAGGAAACTCATTAACCGCATACCATGCTGGACATCCGTTCAAGGACACGTTTTGAATCCCATTTAGATGCAATACTCGAACTGAATGAATATCCCGAACACCAATTCCAAACCCTGTATCTTCAATGTGGTGAAGGAATCGTATGCTCTGCTGACTTAATTTCACCATATGAGCTAAGCTATACTCTCCCGGATAATATTTCGCGCCGATACCAAGGAAAATAATTGGAATATTGTGAGTAAGGATATCCGGATGCACAGGATAAATATCTGGGTAGATATTAGGGCGGATGCCTGGGCCACCAGTAATGATGACTGCTTTAA
The DNA here is from genome assembly GCA_016840595.1 of Candidatus Hermodarchaeota archaeon. The sequence continues at coordinate 4,655 of JAEOSA010000043.1, forward strand.
GCTGTTTGAACTGTTCAGGTGTAATCTGGTCATATAACGGAATAGCGATGTGACCTACCAAGCGTGGAGTGTCGGGTTTTAAGGTCTCAACCAGATTCTTTGCCCGTTCTAAGATCAAGTAATCTCCGACGTTCGAATTGTGCCGGGAAAGAATCAGATACATTTCAAGAACTCCATTTCAAGAATTCTGTATTAAGTTATTCTTTATTCGATGAGAGGTCGGTGCGTACGTTTTCCACGTTACCAATTCTTTTGAAGGACACTGACGATTTCTGAACTATGAATTGTCTCCATTTGCAAGCCATGGAACTGATTATAAAGTTTTTTAACCAGAGTCTCTAGTCACAACGATAACACGATTAATCAACACTATCAAAACAATGAATATAGCGGAAGAATGTGAACCCAATTATTGGAGTATTCTTTGCGATGGCGAAGGTTTTAGCAGTAATACCAGCAAGGGGCGGTTCAAAGGGTATTCCACGTAAGAATGTACGCCTACTTGCAGGAAAGCCCCTCATTGCTCACATCATTTCCGCAGCCAAGGCGTCCCACCAAATAAGCGAATTTGTTGTTACAACCGAAGATGAAGAAATTGCACAAGTTGCCCGGACGTATGGCGCCCACGTATTGAATCGTCCGCCTGAATTGGCAGATGACACGATTCCCCTTGACCCAGTTATTCATCACGCTGTGACTTATCTGGAACGCAAAGAAGACAAGCGATACGACTATGTTATAACCTTACAGCCAACATCACCCCTCCTTTCCAGTGAAACAATTGACACTGCAATGAAACAATTGATAGAAAGTGGTGCGGACACCCTCATTGCAGTGACCGATGAAACTCACCTGTACTGGGTGAAAAAAGAAGGCCAGTACAGAATGCTACAAGAAAAACGGGTTAACCGCCAGCTTTTAGATCCGATGTTTAAGGAAACAGGAGCCATCCTTGCAACGAAACGCGAATTTGTCACAGCTGATTCCCGTTTTGGTGAAACCATTCAGCTATTTGAAATGCCCCGAGAAGAAAGTATTGACATCGATACCTATCGAGACTGGTGGATTGCAGAGAAACTCCTAAACCAAAAACATATCGTATTTCGTGTCGATGGCGACCGCACGATTGGGCTCGGACACATCTATCGGACCTTAACGCTTGCCCATCAAATCCTAGACCATCAAGTCATCTTTCTGATCGATAAACACCGAAAAATGGGTTTAGAAAAGGTTGCAGCCTACAATTATGACATTCAAACCTTTTCGACCGAAGCTCAAATGTGGAAAATCCTTGGCGAAATTCAACCCCACATCATAATCAATGATATCCTAGATACATCCAAGATCTACATCTCACGGCTCCGAAAAGAAACCAATGCCTACATCGTGAATTTTGAAGACTTGGGACCAGGATCCCGAAGTGCCGACTTGACCATTAACGCACTGTACCTCCATCCACATCCTCCGAAAAATCATGTCTTTGGCTATCAGTATGTAGTTCTCCGTGATGAGTTCATCCTTTCTCCCTTCAAACAGGTAACCAAAGACGTGAAGCGTATCCTCATCACGTTTGGAGGAACAGATGAGCAAGACATGACCCGAAGGACATTAGAGGCACTAAACACGTTGAAGCTTGATGCAGAAATTCGAGTAATATTGGGATTTGGATATAAACGGACGAAAGCACTTCAAACTACATTGAAAGGTTTGCAACAGAATGGGATGAAGGTCAAGGTTTTGAAGGACATCAAAACGATGGCACAACAAATCTTGGATGCCGACCTCGTCATTACTTCCAATGGGCGAACCGTTTACGAAATTACCGCCATCGGGACTCCCTGTATTAGTATATCTCAGAACAAACGGGAAGCAAAACACCTCTTCACCAAAATTTGTGACGGAATTCTCGATTTAGGGCTCGCTACCCAATTATCTCAAAAAGAACTCGCACACGCAATAGAAGACCTAGTCAAGAATTACCGCGAGCGCAAACAAATGAACAAAATCATGCGTGAATTTAACATCCGTGGAGGAACACAGAACACTCTTCGATTAATATGGGATTCATACTCAGAATTTGAAGCTAAGAAATCAAAACAACAACCATGAAGCGAGATGACAAAATGACAAAGGAAATTCATATTGGCAACTTCACTCTTGCACCTGGAAACAAACCCTTCATCGTCGCCGAAGCCGGAGTAAACTATGAAAATGACATGGAAACTGCCAAAACAATGATACGCGAGGCGAAAGCCAATGGTGCTGATGCGATAAAGTTTCAAACCTATAAAGCCGAAAAAATTGCTGCTCGCGAATCTCCAGCTTATTGGGATACAGGTAAAACTCAACGGGAATTCTTCCAACGATTTGATCACTTTGGCGAAGACGAATTCCGCGAACTCGCTGCCTATGCAAAACAACAAAACATCATCTTCATGTCCACGCCCTTCGACGATGAAGCCGTCGATTTTCTCGATGAACTCATGCCCCTTTTCAAAATCTCATCATCAGATATCACCAACCTACCCTTCATCAAAAAAATCAGCCAATGTAACAAACCCATTTTCCTCTCTGTAGGAGCATCCACTGTTGACGAAATCCGTCAAGCTGTCGACACCATCCAAACAGAAAAAAATAACCCACTCGTGTTACTCCACTGCGTCCTTAGTTATCCCACACCATATGAGAAAGCAAATCTCCGATCCATTCCATACCTCCAACAAACCTTCCCCGACCAACTAATCGGATATTCTGATCATACGCTTCCAGACCCCAACCTCACGGTTCTTTTGACAGCCGCGTTGCTTGGAGCAGTCGTCCTAGAAAAACACTTCACCCTCGATAAGACCCTTCCCAACAACGATCACTATCATGCCATGGATCCAACCGATCTCGCCAACTTCACCAAGAAACTCGACTTTGTCTTCCCCCTCTTAGGCACCTATGACAAGACCGTTCTCGAGGTTGAAAAACCTGCACGTCAGTTTGCCCGACGTAGCCTCGTCACACGCCAAGCCATCAAAAAGGGCACACCAATCACACGTGATTTACTCACTTACAAACGCCCTGCTACAGGTATCAGCCCTAGCGAAATTGACAAAGTCCTCGGGAAAAAAGCAGCCCGTGACCTTGAGGAAGATCACATTCTCACCTGGAAGGACTTAGCCTGAAAGGACGTAGATTTATGCAAAGCCTTTTTTGGAATAGGTAATTCTGACTTAGAAGAAGTGAGAAGTACAAATGAGAATTCTTTTGATTAATCCGCCAATCCGAGAGGATGAACCACCGAGACACATACCCTTTGGATTAGCCACAATTGCCAGTGTATTACAGCAAGAAGGGCACAACGTTGAGATGTTGGACATTAACGGCTTTCGTTATTCGGAAGCGGAGATTGAAGCCAAACTCGCGGTGAATGACCGATATGATATGATTGCCACTGGGGGATTAATCACCTTGTACAAATACCTCAAATGGTTAGCCCCAGTAATTCGTCAACACAACCCCAAAACCCCAATAGTGCTTGGAGGCGGAGTAGTCTCAACACACCCGAAACTCTTACTTTCTAAGACTCCAGCAGATATCGCCGTCATTGGAGAGGGAGAAGCCACCATGAGTGAACTCGCCTCACAGATGGAGGCAGGGAAAAGCATTCAATCGGTGAAAGGCATCGCCTACAAACCGAAAAAAGGTCAAATTAAGGTGAACCCACCACGACCGTTAATCTCCAATCTTGATGATATTCCCTTTCCTGCGTATGACCTGTTTCCCATGGAAATCTATCTCAATAACGTCGGCCACGCAGATGCAATTCTCAAATCCACGGAATTTAGCCTCATCACCTGTAGAGGCTGCCCCTATTCCTGCCATTTTTGTTATGGCTTATTTGGCTGTGTAAGAAATCGATCAATTGACAACGTAATAGCCGAAATCCAGCTGCTCGAAGATAAATACAATCCCGAAACCTATCTGATTTTAGATGAAATTTTTACAACCAGCCGAAAACGCGTGAAGGAATTTCATGAAAAGACAAAGAAAGAAGGAGTAGATCTCACCTTTTCCTGCTATGGACGGGTCAACATCATCAACAGCGAAATTCTCACGACCTTGAAAAAATCGGGTTGCTATTCAGTTGGTTATGGAATTGAATCCGGCTCGCAGAAAATCTTAGACAACATGAATAAACGGGTGACCGTGGAACAAGCAAAGAAAGCCATCCGATTAACACGAAAACACCACATTATGCCCCGTTCGACCTTCATGATTGGATACCCCGGTGAAACCGAAGAAACACTCAACGAAACCATTGCGTTTTGTCGAGAACTAAACCTGAGCCCAGAATTCTTCATCACCACCGCCTACCCTGGAACCCAACTGTATAAAGACCATGAAAAAGAAATTCTTGCCCAATACGGATCCTTAGATGCCTACTTCTCAGTCCTGGGCGATGCAACATACCTAACCTTCAATTTCACCGATTTTTCAGACGACAAATTACTCGAGCTAAGAACCGAAATGCAACAAAAACTCCGGAAACGACGAAGACTCGAAAACATCTACCACAACCTTCGAATCTACGGACCCACACTCCTAGCACGAAAATACCTACGAAGAATACGTGCCTCTTAATGATCATCCTTCACTATTGCCCAAGCACGAAGGTTTAAGCACAATCAGAGTAGAGCATTCACCATGCCGACGCTCCTTGCACACATTGCCATTGCAGGACTTGTCTGCCTAGCCCTTGTTAAAAATCCCAAATGGGTCCTACTCTTTGCCTGGACCGCCATTCTCCCAGACTTTGATATCTTCTTAGGATTACACCGCATCGCCTTCCATACACTCTTTCTACTCATTCCAATTAGCGTCGCCATCATCATCATCGCCTATCGCTGGTTCCCCACCTACAAGGAACCCGCCTTCATCATCGCCTTCTGCCTCCTCAGCCACACCATCCTCGACGCGCTCCAATACTGGAACGCCCTCTGGTGGCCAATTCCCCTCGCCTTTTGGCTCAACATCCAAATCACGATTCTACCCACCAGCCCCATCCCCACACCACTTCTCATCATCGGACCCATGATTGCCCCACTCCATGTCCTCTTCGAACCCTCCACCGGCACCCTCTTCGACCCCTACACGTCAACCCTCTTCCTTCTCTTCCTCGTCGTCGCAATTATCCGCATGTGGCCTGACTTCTCCACACGACTCCGCACACCCTCAAACGACACCAAGGCAGTTACGAGACCAACTGAACCAACCGATACCGACCCTGTGCCACCCGCACAAACACACCCTGTTTTATGAACTTCGCCATCCGATCCGCCAAATACGCCGAATACCGATTCGCCACTAACTCCTGCAACACCGCATCCTCTTTCAACTCACCTAACGTAATCTCTCCACCCCGTGCCTGGGCTAACTCGAAAATGCGTTCACGAATCGTGGACGCACTCTGCAACTTCTCTGCAAACTCCGCATCCAACAACTGTTCTTCCCGCACCACCTCAACCTTACGCCTCACCAACCACTCATCAAACGCAATCTCACCCACACTAAATTGCCGATACACACCTAAGTCCTTTACCAAAAAATTACACTGCTCATACCGTGGAGCTAACTTCCTAGGAAACGCCACTACCACCCCATCCGACACTACATCCTCACCCCAACCCAACAACTCCGCCAACGCCACCACCCACTTTGCATGCATCCACTGCCCTTGTCCCCGCAAATATTTCCTCACCGTCGTCTCTGGCATCCCTACTCTCTGTGCCACCCCTGCGGCTGTCGCAAACTGCCTCAACAACTCATCACGTAAACGTTGCCACCACGCATTCCGCACCACCACACGATTCCCGCCCTGCCACCCATGATTCAACGTCCACTCCAGAAATGCCTCACCCGCAGCTGTCGTTCGGAAAACGGTGGTAAACTTCTGCTTCTCCATCTCCTTAATCCACCCCAACTTGTGCAACCGCTGAAACACCTTAAACAAAAAATCCTCCCGCAACCCAAACCGTCGTGCTACATCCGCCACCGATCCCACCTCCCGCAAGCCTACTAATACCAAGAAGTCCAAATCAAACCCATCAAACTCCCACTCACTCCACGCTTCATCACATTTCAGTTGAAACGCCAACCGCTCTGCCCGCTCCGGATGAGTAAACCCGATATGCTTTGCGTACCATCCAAATACCGGTCGATACACATCCAAAATAAACCAACTCCGAAATGGCTTCACAGCCCCCAACGACTGCACCAACTCCTGAACCTCCTCCGAAGGTAAACTCACCTCCATCAACTCCACAATCAACCGACGCATCTGCTCCAAAATCGTCGACCCACCCGAAGTAAACCGAATACAATGTGCTCCCACATGCCCATCATCATCCCCAAACGCCCGCACCATCTCTGCCTTCAACTCGAATGGTAATTCAAAAAACGACGATGGTAAGGACCCATTCAGATGATCGAATTTTGCATCAGGATACCAGTATCTAATAATATAGCCTAAAAACTTCGAAAAAGCAACATAGGAACGGGATTTCTTTGTTTTACCGACATAATGCCGAGAACAATGGGAAATATCACCAAAGACCTGTCTGAGACACTGGAGAAACTGTAACCGAAGAAATGCTTCACTATTTGAGTAAGAAGGAACTTTTGTAGACCCCTTTAATTGAGGGAGGTAGCCGTCACCAATCAATTGCACAACAAGTCTTACAAGATGTTTATCTTCATAAATTGGAAAATTAGGATTCAGCAGTATACCAGAAGCACCATATCCCTTTAATGCCACAATTTGCTTTTCGATTTCGGATGTTTTTGGTCGATTCACTTCTTTCTTTTCAAGGAGCTCCAGAAGATAGTCCAGTTTTTCCAACAGAACAAAGGGGACATTGTCTGAAAAGAGGTTCTTTTTCCTTATTGGTATGTGATTAACAAGTCCTGACATTGATAATAACGATAAGTGTGTTCGAAATTGATTTAGAAGATAGCTCCAAAATTCTTTGGTGAGTTTAATATAGATAAGATCATGCGGCAAATCGGAAAGATGAAACTTGTTAGTTTCCCTTGACAAATGCTACCCAGAATTTCTTCTTAAAATCAAATATAAACCACGATTTTAGACGAAGAGTTTTATTAGAATTTGACTCTAAAGAATTAATTTTGTGTTTATTAAGATTATTATTTGAGCGGAACGTACTGCGATCCGCGTGTGGCGCCGATGCCGGGGTTGCCGTGGCGGACGGCTTTGTTGGTGGGGGCGTATTCGCCGAGGTAGTGGCCGATGTGTTCGATTTTGATGTCGAGGGGGAGGAATTCTTTGCCGTTGTGGATGCCGATGGTGAGGCCGACCATTTCGGGGAGGATGATC
>JAEOSA010000231.1 GCA_016840595.1 Candidatus Hermodarchaeota archaeon
AATCGTCGACGACATCGGAACTGGGCGAGTCTATATGCTTCGTCGCGATTCAGGCGATCTAAGTGAATTGAAACTCCCCGAAACTGTCAAAATCGAATTCTTTGATGAAGAACGAACTCTCCTTGAAACTGTTTTTCGAGTTATCTGGCGAGCACCGCTTTTGATAACCTTCAATGGCGATAACTTTGATTTACGGTATCTTGTCAATCGAGCAAAGAAACTAAACATCCCTGCCCCGGATATTCCCATCCGAATGCGAGGCGGCTTTCGTGGAAACCCTGAAGCTAGCCTAGAATACGGCGTACATATCGATCTGTATCGGTTCTTCCACAACCGGTCTATCCAGATATACGCGTTTCGCAATCGATACCAAGAAGTTCGATTAGAAAATCTCAGTCAAGCCCTTCTCGATGAAGGCAAACTTCAGCTACCAGACCAAATAAGCAAAATCCCCACACATCTTCTGGCTGAATACAACTGGCAGGACTCCCATCTCACTATGCGTCTTTCTCAATTTGACAACGACTTAGTCATGAACCTGATTCTTCTGCTTATGCGGCTTTCTCATCAAGGCTTGCATGATCTCACTCGAACTGCAGTGTCCAATTGGATTCGAAGTCTCCTATACTATGCACATCGACAAAACAACTACCTGATTCCCCGCCAAGATGAAATCTCCGCCTTCAAGGGTGAAGCCGTTACCGAAGCCATCATTAAAGGCAAAAAATACATGGGCGCCATCGTCGTTGAACCCAAAGAAGGGGTCCATTTCAATGTCATGGTAATGGACTTTGCTAGTCTCTACCCTAGCATTATGAAAGCCTACAACCTTAGCTATGAAACCGTTCGATGCGATCACCCCGAATGCAAAGACAACATCGTCCCAGAAACACCCCACTGGGTCTGCACACGACGCGAAGGTATCACCAGCCAAATCATAGGGCTAATTCGGGATGTCCGGATCGAACACTTCAAACCCCGCGCCAACGACAAAACAATTTCACCCGCTCAACGCAACTGGTTCAGCGTCGTCGAACAAGCCCTCAAGGTGTTCTTGAATGCCTGTTTACCCCATAACGAAGAGGTTTTCGTCAGAAATTCAGATGGTCAAATATCAAAAAAGAAAATCAGTTCTCTTCAAAACGATTGGTTAAATTATGAAATATTGTCTGTAAAAAGTGATTCACATAATGGATGTTTTGGTACTCCCTTGTTTGTTCCTATTCTTGGATTGGCAGAAACTGGAACCAATAAAATTTTGAAAATAAAATTTGTTGATGGTAGAGAATTAAGATGCACTCCCAACCATGTTGTTCCTGTTTTTTCAACTCACAAAGGAAGACGCTATGGTAGGGAATTTAGTATTTCAGAGATTCCAGCTGAAGAGTTAAGTATTGGAGATGAACTCCTCCTCTGCAATAGAATCCCTTTATCCTCATCACCTCCCAAACTTATATTTATACCAGATTTAATCAACAAAGAGCCATTATTCATCGGGATGAGACGTAACACCTACAAACGTTTTTCCTATAGAACATCACAAACTACTGAGAATCCGCTGATACAACTATTTAATCAAAAATCTCAATATAATAAATCACAGAAAATTTACAGACTAAAATGGGAAGGGCTTTCTCAAAAAGAAAAGGACATTATTCGAAGGGCAAAAGCGGATTTACTCGTCAAGATTTCTCGAAAAACACTAGATCCTGGTTATTGGCAGAATATTTCTATCCCGCTAAATTCTGAATTCTTCGCACTCATGGGTTGGTATTTAGCTGAAGGACACGGACAGAAAAATCGCATAATAATTACTCAATCTAAGAGAAGAAATCCAGAAAATTATCAAGAAATCATCCATATCATAGAAAGACTTTCTTGGCCTTTTGCTAGCTATGGAGATAAGACAATTTCAGTTCACTCTAACGTTCTGGCTGCAATGATGGGAACTCTTTGTGGAACGCATGCTAGTAATAAACGCATCCCCCTTTATTTACTAAACAAAGAACGTGCATTAACATTAATTGAGAGCTACTTCAAGGGTGATGGTAATTTTAATCGAGCAGGAAAACGTCGATACAGTACTATCAGCTCTCAGTTAATTCGGGATCTCCTGACACTTCTAAGTGGAATTGGACGATTCTCGTCCGTTCATAGTGATTCGAATGTCACCCGTATTGTTGAAACTGATGGACGACAGTATACGCGGAAATATCGTGGAATAATGGAATTCAATGGCACCAATCTGGTTCGTGTTAAATCTATTACTACTGAATCAAAACCTCAACCAGTATTTGATATAGAAACAGGAAATGGGTGGTTTGTTACAACAAATGGCATTGTAACGCATAATAGTTATGGCGTTCTTGGGGCTTCGCATTTTCCTCTTTACTGCGCTCCTGCAGCCGAGAGTATAACAGCTCTCGGTCGGTTTGCAATTACTCAGACGATTGATAAGGCAAAGTAAATTGGTGTCACTGTCTTGTATGGTGATACGGATAGTTTGTTTTTGGATAATCCGACCAAAGAACAATTACAGCAGTTAATTGATTTTAGTGAGAAGGAGCTTCGTGTTGAATTGGATGTCGAAAAAGAGTACCGATATGTTGCATTATCCAGTCGAAAGAAGAACTATCTTGGGGTTTCGAGCGATGGGCAGGTGGACATCAAAGGACTGACCGGAAAGAAACGCAACACTCCCGCTTTTCTCCAAGTAGCATTTATGCAGATGATTGATATTCTTCGACAGGTTCGAAATCCAGATGATTTCTCGACCGCGAAAAACCGGATCCTCAAACTAGCCCGCGAGAAACTTACGATGTTAGAGCGTCGTGAATTTAAGGTGGAAGATTTGGCAATTCGCGTACAAGTAACGAAGAACTTGAATGCGTATATCAAGACAACACCGCAACATGTGAAAGCGGCTCGTCAGCTTCAAAAGGCAGGCAAGGATGTCGTTGCAGGAGATATTATCGCGTATGTCAAAACGACCGGTGGCGTAAAACCTGTTGAACAAGCCACGGCACAGGATATTGACATCGCAAAGTACAAGGATCTCGTTAAAAGCACCTTTGAGCAGGTTTTGGATGCGTTAGGAATCGAATGGTTAGACACAATAGGAATGCGTAGATTAGACACGTTTTTCGGTTAACTGGCGACAAGTTTATTCCCTCTTTTATCACAGTGTGTACAGTTATTCTAGTAGGTGGAAATTGTGGAGATACGGGACCTACTCACACGGGGAGTCACGCTCATCGTGGATCCTCGGAATCTTACTACCAGTTTAGATGATTTCTTTGCCAATTATGGCGGATACTTGGAATACGTTATTGCCGTCG
>JAEOSA010000232.1 GCA_016840595.1 Candidatus Hermodarchaeota archaeon
TTTCTTTCCTGCTTTCTTCTTCGAAGTGCTCAACGGAATACTGAAACAGAATTTCGCCCATTGTTCGGGAACAGATTCCGCCCAAACCTTTCCGTGATGCAATTCAATGATATACTTTGTCAGATAGAGCCCTAATCCGCTCCCACGATTTTTATAAGTATTTTCATTCTCTAACCTGGAAAACTTTGTAAAGAGTGAAGGCTGCTCTTCCGGGCGAAATCCTGCACCTTCATTCCAGACTGTGGTAGAAATACTTCCTTGTTCTTCACGGACAGTAAGACGGACTTGCGTGTGTGCTGCACCATATTTGGCTGCGTTTGTGAGGTAATTGGTCAATGCAATACGGAGTAAATCGTGGTCTGCCCGAACTGTTATATTTTCGGGAGAATCAACACTCAGAGTTACTTCTCGCGAATCAAAAAGTATCTGAGTGTGTTCGACACAAGGCTCCACAATCGTCTTATAGTAATTGACAGGCACTTTGCGTGCTACCAATTCACCCATACCGATTCGTGAGAGATCTAGGTAATTCTTGACCATATCTTGCAATTCCTCGCAATTACGCCTGATGCGTATTAGATATGTCCCGATTTTTTCCGGAACCTCTCCTACATAGCCTTCCAGCATCAATACAATCAACGATTGCATCGCCGACAACGGGGATTTTAATTCATGCGTAACAAATCCTAATGTATCCATGCTAAATGTGTAGGTCTCCTTCTGGAGCCTGGCTTTTTCTTCTTCCATTGCTTTTCGCCAGGTGAGATCCCGAATTGCGACGACTCGAACATCGCGTCCCTGATAAGGCATCGTTTTCCCCTGAACCTCAAGAGGAAAGAGCGAACCGTCATTCCTCACCCCCTCCGCTTCATAGGGGTTTTCATCTTTCGTACGCATCCATTTCAGGACCTTGTCACGAAATTCAGAGGTGAAAAACTCAACAAGATTTTTTCCAATCACTTCGGAACGTGGATAGCCGAATATCTTCTCTAAAGTCTGGTTGCCATCAATAACACGCCCCTCATCATGAATGAGAATCCCTTCAAACGTGGCTTCTGACAGCCCTTGAAATCGCTCTTCGCTCTCTTGCAGCTCACGCTTTTGTTTTTCCAATAGGGCGTTTTTCTGCTGCAGCAAATCATTCTGTTCCTTCAGTTGCTGTTGGAACAGCCGAATGGACAAGTGAGCATTCACGCGAGCCAGGACCTCTTCGTGTTGCAGTGGCTTCGTAAGATAATCAACAGCACCTGCTTCAAAGCCCCTAACTTTATCCACGGTTTCGGTCAAGGCTGTCATGAAAATTACCGGGATATCCTGTGTAGCCTCGTTCTGTTTCAGCCGACGGCAGGTCTCAAAACCATCAATACCTGGCATGAGCACATCCAACAGAATAATATCGGGGATAATACGATCAACACGATTGAGGGCCTCTTCACCACTCTGTGCCACCATAAGTTCGAAACCACTGTCTTCCAAATTTTTTATCAGGACCTTTAAGTTTTCAAGCTTGTCGTCAACAGCCAATATCGTCCTGTTTTCTGACAATTCCGATTTCATGCCTTCGTTCCTTGCAAATAATGTTTAATTAACTCGGTGATTTGTTTGAATTGTAAATTATCCACAAGATCTTCAATTTTGGTAACAAAAGGAATAAATTGTTTATCGGCTTTTTTTATGTTTTGCAGAGACTGCTGAATTCCCGTAATATGGCTGATTTCTGCGAATTCCAGTAAGGTTTCCAAATCCTCTTTTGAAGGAACAACCAATGGTGATGTTTTAAGGATTTGCTGTTCCCCGAACTCAATCGCAGATGGTTCCTCGTACACCCAATCAAGTTTTAGATGCTTCTGAAAAAGTCCCAACAAGTTGTCAATATGAATGGGTTTGGTAAGAAAATCATCACAACCTGCTTTAAAACTTGCCTCTTTAGTGGTATCGAATGCACTTGCCGAAACACCGATTACAATGATCTCTTTAAGTGCAGCATTCTTACGAATATGCTGTGTTGCTTCAATTCCATCCATTACCGGCATTTTTAAATCCATTAAAATAAGCTCCGGATGAATTTTTTTAGCTTTAGTAAGCGCATCCTTTCCGTTGATTGCTTCAGCAGTTTCAAAGCCCAGCGGCAAAAGCATATCTCTAAAAAGAGCACGATTTTTTTCGTTATCATCTACAATCAAAATCTTTCGTTTGTTTCCTTTAAAACCAATAATATGGTGCGATTGTCCGGCTTTGTTGAAGGATTCGCTAGCGGTGATGCCTTCAACTATGGGTAATTCCACGTCAAACCAAAAGGTTGTCCCCTTCCCTAAAGCACTTTTGACAAACAACTCACTATCCATGATACGGAGTAAATTACGGCTGATTGGCAGTCCTAACCCCGTCCCCTCGGTGCTAACCTTAGTCTTATTTTCCTGGTGAAAAGGTAAGAAGATCTCTTCTAATTTGTCAGGTGAAATGCCGATTCCAGTGTCTTCGACTTCACAATGGATACTTGCAGTCGGCAACTTCGCATCGGATTTTTGGAGAAGCGATTTGGCACTGACACGAAAAACAACGTAGCCCTCTCCGGCAAATTTGATTGCATTATTGATGAGGTTCAACAGAACCTGACGCAGGCGTTTTTCATCTGCATGAACACCTGCTGGTAAATCAGATGCTATCTCATAATCGAAAGGCACGCCTTGTTGTTGTGCCTGAATCTGTGCGATATCGGTGATACTCTTAATAAAATCTGGAAGATAGACATCAGTCGGTTTCAATTCCATCTTTTGCGCTTCAATTCTGGAGAGGTCTAACAGCTCATTGATTAGTGTCAATAAATGTTCGCTACTGGATTGAATCGTGCCAATGGCATCTTTTTGCTGTTTTTTAAGTGTTTTATCGCGTTTGAGAATTTGTGTATAACCCAAAATGCTGTTCAAGGGGGTTCGCAATTCGTGACTCATGTTAGCAAGGAAAGCGCTTTTGGCTTGATTCGCAGCTTCAGCCTGTTCTTTCGCTGCTATTACCTCTTCTTCCGCTAATTTCCGTTCAGTGATGTCGGTTAAGAAGTTGAGCGTCGAAGGCTTCCCATCCCAATCTAATGCACTTGAATTGATTATAACCCATCTTTCTTCCCCTTCTACAGTAAAGACTCTGAATTGATAGCCGGTTTCGACATCTTCTCCAGCCATTCTTTTCTTGTATCGCTCAAAGACAATTTTACGGTCATCCGGATGAATGAATTCAGTAAATGGCTTTGAAACTACCTCATCATCAGAATACCCCAAGATTTTTTTAAGAGCAGGGTTTGCAAATGCTATTCTGCCGTCCTGTGCAATTATAATTATAT
>JAEOSA010000233.1 GCA_016840595.1 Candidatus Hermodarchaeota archaeon
AGAAAACCGCGTCCCAGCCTTTTAAAGCTTTCTTCAAGCATATGTGTAACTATACCAATGTTGATGTTATCTTTACACATATTCTTGTAGTACCCGACTAAAATCTGTTTTTTGAACTGGTTTTCACGAAAGGGCAAAAATGTTTCTAAAATTGTGAAATTTCGAGAGCTATTTGGTGGTAATTTCTATGCCGTCTTTGGTTACAAGAAAGGTGTGTTCGGCTTGTGAAACATAGCTGCCTTTGATGTCGGCGAGAACACTGTATTGTCGAACGGCTTTTTTGGTAGTGAGTTCTCGCATCCCGAGGGCTAGGCTGAGTTTGGGTATATGTTTTGCGACGTAGCGACGACTAAAGGGAAGGGTTTTGAATTCTCGGGCAACGAGTCGAGCGATATCGCGGGCCCCTTGGTTGCGGAGGGGGATTCGAGCGGGATTGAGGCTAAAGATGTAGTATTGGCCTGTTTCGTGAGCACTTCCTGTGCCAGTGGTAGCGAAAGTTTCGAGGGCGTAGGCTTCGCCTTCTTCTAGAATGGATCCGTGCGGGACGGCGATATTCGGTAGGTTTTTGGAACCGTGGAGGAGGTATTCGTCCAGCTGGTGTCCGCTGAGGTCGCGGATAGGTCGGTATCCGAAGCCTTTGATGGTGTCTTCGATGATTTTTCCGAGGTCTTTGCTGTTGGTTTTGGGTCGAATGAGAAGGAGGGCTTTGTCTAACGCTTCGCGGCTAGCCTCGACTAATTTTTCGAGTTCGGGGTTGAAATTAACAGTTGCGGCGGTGTCTGCGATATAACCATCGATGTGAACACCCAGGTCCAGTTTGACAATATCACCTTCTTGGATGAGGGTATCGTCTTCTTCAGGGCTAGTGTAATGGGCGGCAACCTCGTTTATTGAGATGTTGGTGGGGAACCCAATACCTCCACCTAATTCGATAATTCGTGATTCAGCAGCTTCGCACAGATCGAAGACTCGGGCACCAACTTTAATTTGGGAGAGGATTTCTTCCCGAACTTGGCTGGCAATCTTGCCGGCTCTACGGTATTTTTCTTCAGGTGCTTCTTCTTCTTCCTCTTCAGTTTTTTCTGTTTTTTTCGGGGTTTCTTTGGGTTCTTCTTTTTCCTTCTGCTCCGGTTCAGGTTGTTCTTTTAGTTCATCACGTTTTGCCATGGTTATCGCAGCCCTGTAGATTAAGTCAGCCAGTTAAAAAGAGGTTCTTTAAGGTTTACGATAACCATAGCGTGAAACTAAGATTGCTTTAGGTAATTTGCGCAGACACCAGAACAATTTTAGCTTTTCTTCGGCATGTAGCGAACTGGGGTAAAAAGCGTGTCAACCATTGCAAAGAATTTGCAGGAGCTCCTTCGACAGATGGAGAGTACAACACCTGGTATCGAAGCCAGTGCCGTTGTTACTGCGCAGGGTTTGCCAATTGTTGCAGCGATGCCACAGACTATTAATGAGGCAATCGTCGCAGCCATGACTGCAGCCCTTTTGGGTGTTGCTGAGCGGGCGTTAACTGAGATCCCCCGCGGGAAGCTTATGCAAATTACAGTTGAAGCTGAAAATGGTTATATCATTCTGAAGGGTGCAGGCGAAAATGCCATTCTCACTTCTCTGGTGAAGAAGAGTGCGAATCTCGGAATGGTCTTCTTGGTAATGAAGCGTTATAGCAGTCAAATTGAGTCGATTCTACAAGCATAACTCGACTCAGAGATTTTGATACACACATTTTGTATGGTGTTCCACGTAATACCGTTCAGTAGAGTAAAAGATGTGATAGAATTGTGGCGGCTCTGGTCCGCCCGTCGGGTCCATCATCTGGTATCAGGTCCCAATTGCTTTCCTCATTGCCGCCGTGGTAAAATGGAGTCACAGCTTACTTAAGATTTCCGAGAAGGGGTTGTACATACTTTCGTATCTTGCTTTGTACTTCTTTGATTGAACGCTCAGCATTCACTACCTTAAATCCCTGTTCTTCAGCGCGGGATAAAAAGATTTGACGGACATTTTTCAGAAAGGCTGTTCGTTCAAACTTCTCTTTCTCCTTTGATTTTCGTTTTCGACCGAGTGCAACTTGAGGAGAGATATCAAGTAAGAGTGTGATATTGGGTGTGAGGGCAAGTTTGTTTAGCTCTTGAACCCACTCCATGTCAAGACCAGATGATGTTTGATATGCGATAGACGATTCAACGTAACGATCAGTAATGACAATTTTACCTTGATCGAGAGCGGGTTGAATGCAATTAATTGTATTATCTACGCGATCTGCAGCAAAAAGGAGGGCATCAATTGCTGATGGGACAGAGGAGTCACGTAATACTTCTCGAATTACCCGTCCAATTCGACCATTGGTAGGTTCATGGGTCTTTACAACTTCGTAACCTTTTGCTGTCAGCCAGCTACTGAGGAGTTTTAGGTGAGTCGTCGTCCCGCTGCCGTCTATTCCTTCAAGCGCAATGAATAACCCGTGCCACATATCAATCACATCTGATGCTGATTGTATAATCGAATGTCTCAATGGAGGGGAAGTCATCAAATAAAAAGGAAGTGTTGATGAATGCTTATACTATGAATGTTCAACCATTGTTCGCCTCTTCAGTATTTTCCATTTTACCTAATTGTGAAGTATATCAGGTTCTTAATTATGACTACCATGATCCAGAGAGCATTTACAAAGGACTCCTTGAGGATGAGAAGGCGTTTCAACGCGAAGTGAAGAAGATTCGTTTTAATATGTCAGAATTTCTTGCAGCCGAGAAAGTTTACATCAATGATTATCGTGTTGAACAGAATATTCTTCATGTGGATATTGGGTTACGAGGAAGCGCACATGTTCCTTATTTTCAATGGGTAATTCATTTTCAGGGCCCTTTACGTTCCGATGAAAATTCATTGAAAAGCGATGTGGAGGAAGAAATCGCGGAATATGATATTGAAGTACTATACCTTTTCCCAGCAGGAACCAAAATCAAAGCGGTTCAAACACCGATGGAATATGAGATCCGTGATTCCTTGCTTTTAGTATGGGCTCGCAAGGGAGACAGAGTGGGTGGACACGAAGAGGTTCTATTTCAGTTTCCGTCAGCTTTGGATTAATCTACCGCAGGTGTAACAATATTTTGTCCCGGTCGTGATTTTTGCCTGGCAGTAAGGACATTTATCAAGAGCAGCCTTTGCCTCTTTTTTAACACCCCTTGTGGGTTTCTTAGCGGAAATTAGGGGAGGTGGAGCAGCACTCCCAAGAAGTGATCGTAACCCCGAAATTATGCTCGTTAATTTGTTGATTTCTTCATCAATGGCTTTGAGCTGTTTGTTTACATCCCGTTTTGATATCTC
>JAEOSA010000234.1 GCA_016840595.1 Candidatus Hermodarchaeota archaeon
CAAGTTACAGAAGAGGACTAGGAAGCCTGTTTCACTTATCTGGACCCCTCTCTGACTTTAAATAGCCGCTTTCGAGGTTTTAGTCGGTGTAAGATACGTGAGTACCGACTGTATTGAACCCATTCAACGTAGTTCTGGATCTCGAGAAGACCCACCGCACCGGGATATCCGACGTGAAAAACGCCTCCTACGTCAAGCAATAGCCGCTTCAACCGGTCCGCATCGTATTCGTCTCCAACGGGAATTAGCTGCTTTAGAAGATTATGAACGAGAGAAGCGGCAACAATATTTTGAGCTGACCATGCTCACATAGTTTTTAGAAAATTCCAAAAGTAAATTTTTCACACCTAGGCACTATTCTTATCAAGTAGCCCACTAGAGATTGAACTGAATCACAATAGCAGTTCAAAGATTTGAGAATATTTGGTGAGTGTTTGTGCCCTTGGTAATTGCTATCTCAGGAACTCCTGGAACAGGAAAAACGGGTGTAGGCCAGCTATTGGTCAAACGCTTAAAATCCACACTTATTGAATTAAGCCACCTTGCCAAGGAACAACAGCTCTTGCTTGGTAAAGATGTCGAGCGTGAGACTCTCATCGCGGATACAGAAAAGCTACAACAACACCTTGTTAATCTCATTCGTGAATCCCCGAAAACCTATGTTATCGTAGGCCATTTTGCAGACGAAGTACCAGAAAAAATACTTGAATTCTTGGTGGTGCTTCGATGTAACCCCATCACCCTCACCCAGAGACTCCGTAATCGTCAATGGTCGGAGAATAAGATTCTGGAAAACGTACAAGCGGAGATTCTGGGTGAATGTACAATGCAAGCGCTCTTGCGTCACAAACGGGATAAGGTTTTTGAGATAGATACAACGGAAGCGACACTGGAAGAAGTAACTGACGCTATTGAGGTAATCCAAACTGGAACCAGTCATGAATATACAGTTGGGCGTATTTCATGGCTTAGCACATTAGACCCAGGGATAATACATGAGATAATGGAGGAAAATAAACTTCCATCAAAATCGTAAAAAGTATAGGTGTACCTCTACGCCTTGAACATAACGCCAAAAACGGGTAGGGCTCTCGTTGACTGAAACTAACACTGCAAACATCGAACAGACAATTCGTAAATTCAGTTTAGCTAATGCCATAAAGTTTGAAGGGAAAGCAAATGCCCGTGCAGTTATTGGTAAGTTATTGGCAGAACGTCCAGAGCTAAGAACAAAGGCAAAGGATCTCACCACTCTAGTGAATCGTGTTGTGGATGAAATAAACCAAATACCTCTTACTGACCAGATTAAAGAACTTCAATCAATTTCACCGGAATTATTGGAATCGTCTAAGGAAAGCCACAAAAGAGAACTACCACCATTAGTTGGAGCAAAGATTGGGAAGGTAGTCACTCGATTACCTCCTGAACCCAGTGGATACCCCCATATCGGTCATGCTTACGCAGGATACATTAACTGGCATTATGCACGAAAATACAAGGGCCAGTTAATTCTTCGATTTGAGGATACAAACCCACGCAATGTGCATGAAGAATACTACGAAGCCTTCAAAGAGGGTTATCAATGGATGGACATCAAATGGGATAAAGAACTCAAGGTCTCCGATGACATTCCATATTTTTATGAGAAAGCCTGTGAATTACTGAATCGGGGCGAGGCCTACTTTTGCTCATGCGAAGCCGATGATATTAAGACAAGCCGACGCACGGGAACTGCGTGTTCGCATCGGCAAATAAAGAGTGAAGATAATCTTGAAATTTGGGACAAAATTATTGATGGCGACTACGCTGAAGGAGAGATCGTGTGTCGTCTCCGAATTGATATGACCCATCCAAATGCGGTGATGCGTGATCCCAACATCTTTCGAATAATTGATTTTCCACACCCGATTCAGAAAGAGAAGTACCGTCTCTGGCCCACCTATGACTTTGCGAATGCATTAGAGGATCACCGTAACGGCATTAGCCATGTTCTGCGGAGCAATGAATTTGCTACCCGGGGGGAGCTCCAAGCCTACATTCGGGACCTCTTTGGATTTCCACAACCGCTCATCCAGGAATGGTCAAGATTTGCTATTGAAGGAAGCCCTGTAAGTAAGCGGAAGATTCGACCATTAATTGAATCGGGATTCATCAGCGGTTGGGAAGATATTCGGTTGACTACCCTTCTAGCCCTGCGTCGACGGGGAATTCTCCCTGAGGCCATCAAGGAAATGACACGAGAAGTGGGATTAAGTGTGGCACAACCGGTCCTGGACTGGTCAGTGTTAATTGGTATTAATCGGCGATTAGTTGACCCAATAGCTAATCGGTATTATTGCGTTACTTCCCCGGTGCCAGTCAGTATAGAAGACGGAAAACCGTTAAAGGCTATCATTCCATTTCACCCGGATTTCGCTGAACGCGGCACAAGAACAGTTACAGTGGAAGATAGAGTGTTTATTGATGGGCAAGATGCTTCAAGACTAAAGAAAGGAGACATCTTTCGGCTAAAGCATGCATACAATCTCCGTGTTGAGAAGAAGACCGCCAAGGTAATTCGTTGTGTTTATGCGGGTGACGAACTTGAACAGGCAAAATTGAAAATTCAATGGATTACAGAGGATACGGTGCCCGTGGAACTAAGGATTCCTAATGTTCTCTTTATCAAGGGTGAACCCAATTCTGATAGTCTTCAAATAATTGAGGGAAGAGGAGAGCGCGCCATTAAAGATGTAAAACCAGGTACAATTATCCAATTAGAGCGGAAAGGATTCGGGTTCGTAGACGAAAATGGTGAGAAAGTCAACATCAATATGACCGAATGAGCAAGGGCGCAAAGGTTTTAGAGCGCTAACTCTAAATACCGTATAGCTACATTGCGCATTCGGAGGCACAGGATTAGCCATGGTTGAGGATGTCCAGCGAGCACTTGACAATCTTCGATTCGACCGCATGGTCAAAGCATTCTGTATCATATCACCCGACAACATAGTATACCAAACCACCCTTGACCCCGACACCGAGGCTATGGTCACAAAGACAGTAAGCCTTTACCAGGGACAGATTAGCCAGCTGACAGTAAACACAGAAGCAGGACTAGTTGTAATATCAAAAATTGCAGAGAATTGGTTACTCGCAGTGCTATTTCCACCCAACCTTTCACTCGGAATTGCTGTCGTCAAAACCAAGGCAACACTGCTTGCACTTCGCGAACTTGATCTAAACATACTAAAGACCATGCCAGCAAAACCCGTTGAACCTACCCCAACACCCGCACCCACACTGACCCCTCCACCCCCTCCGCCTGAAACAGAAGTTGAAACA
>JAEOSA010000235.1 GCA_016840595.1 Candidatus Hermodarchaeota archaeon
TTTCACTGAAATTTTCGTCTACCGCAACAGGATACACTTTGCATAAGGATTGTTTAATTTTACTAATTGCCTCTCCGTTTTTCGCGATTTCTGAATAGATTGCTGAGTGATTAGAAATGCCAGCTTCAGCTTGATGGAGTAGGAGCTTGCGAACTTCAGCAGATACAAAGAAACTACCAGTAATGAGGGACAGAATGTGTTCTTCTAAGAGGAATCCCCGATAAATTGGAGTGACAAATGTCACCGTATAGCCAATATCGATAATCAATCCTGTTTTTCGTCCAAAAAAGCCCCAAGTTAGGACTTGTTGAATTGCGGCATCGACATGCAAGCATGCAAGGGATTGTTGGAGTGTTTCACAAAGTGCTGTAACTAGCTCTGGTTGTGTTTGGGGGAAAATCAAGAGTGTTAATTCTAGGTTTGCACGGTTTTGGTTGAGTTGTGGAAATTTTTCAATGGCATAATTGCATAGTTCAGCCACCATGAAGAACTCTTTGTGTACCATCCCATCTTCAAAGGGAAAATGCCATTCGCTTCTTCCGGGGTCAAGGTTGTGAAAAACCGGATTACCACTGCTACGTGTGGTGCTTTTGAGTGCAGCAGGCATGACTAAGGGCGTAGGATGTTGTGGTGGACCACATTTCAGGTAGCCACTGCCCAAGTCAATGATTACATTCAGTGGTGGTTTATTCACAAGAAAGTCTAGGAATGATGTTTGAAAACAGTTTCTATCGCTTTGAACCCAGCTTGTGAGTTTTTCGGGAATATGGACTTCTTAATTTGCTTTCAGAGTCGTAGTGATATTCGTTTATTTCTGCTTTGACACCGGTTCTACGAGGTGAACGGCACATTGCCAAGCAAAAGAAAGGGCATCCTCTAGACCATATACGTTGATTGGTAAATGCGGCAGCTTTCGCTGAAGCTCCAATTCTAACCGCTCTCGAAGCCCAAGGATCATTGATCCTCCGCCTATGAGCACAATATCGTTTGAGAGTTCCCGTCTTATTGTGATATCGACTTGTTCAATCGATTCGACAACTGCATCGACAATCCCGGTATCACTTATGCCGATTAATGATGGATCGAAGAGAACTTCAGGTGCTCTCCAAGTAGCAGTTCCCAAAGGAATATTGAGGTTCTTCCGTCGATAGTTCCATTCTCTGGGTGTAGCCTTATCACGGGGATCATGCCGAACCTGACAGAAATTACGTTTAACATATTCAACCGCTTTCACATCTGTAGCAAGTTTAGCATAGTCGGAATACCGAGTTGATTCTTTTGCCATTTTCTCAAGAAGTCGACGTAATGCAGCTGAGACGTACAGCCCTCCTACTGCCGTATCGATGATATGTTCACGAAGTAAAAACCCCTGATAGATAGGAGTTACTAGCGTAACTGAATGACCAATATCAACGACCATTCCTGTGTGTTTTTTCAGGAAGAGTAGCGCAAGCAGTTGTTGATAGGCGGCAAGTAATTTTCGGCATCCTAGCAGCGCACGAAGATCATCACACACCTGGTAGACATGGTTTGGATCGACTGGAGAAAAGACGAGAAGTTGTACTTCAGTGGCAACTCGTTGATGGCCTCCAAGACCTAACCGGTCGAAGACACCTAGAATTAATGGTTTTAAAACACCAGCATCTGGAAGATTCCCATTTTCAAGGGGAAAGAACTTCCCAGCACGTGTGGGATCCAACCTGGTAAGGTATTGATCACCCACCCTATCGTCCGTGGCTTTCAGATAGGCAGGCATGATTTGCGGTTTGGATTGGTTGGGGTAACCGTATTTGAGAAATCCAGTGCCCAAGTCGATGATCAATTGGTTTTGCATGTTGGTTCCTCGATATCTCGAAGTCAGGGAAATTAGGGTCGTGTAAGTAGTGTGGAATAAGGTAATGAGGGCTCAAGGAAGTTAAATGTAACTTTAGGCTGTTCAACTCGTAGGATTTGTGTCAACCGACTCATTCCAGGAATCTCAGTGGCGACTTGGGGAAGGGCAACCAGTTTCACTTTGAGTTGACTTGCTTGCGTTGCTAATTCATGGGTAATGTGACCAGTAAGATACGTATCATACCCGTGCTCCCATGCTAGATGTAGCCACTCAGAATTGATGCCTTGACCGGATACGACTACAAGCTGTTTTACTTCATCCTCAAGGTTTCCCACATAATCAACTGAAGTTACATTCAGACGCTTTGAGACATATTGAATGAACGCCTTAAAGCTAGTATCCTTCGGCACAGAACAGACGCGCCCCAAGGGCATAGCCGTCCCCTTTATTGGTGTTTTGAACACATCGTTTACCTTGAATCCTAAGGTATGTACCAAAACGTCATTCATACCTCCATCGACCATGGCCCAATTATAGTGAGTAATATACACAGTCATATTTCGCTTCAACAGTTGTTGAAGGAGTAGCTGTGGTAGCCCAGTGAACCGAGTTGTAGATAATGGAAATGGAGATCGATGGGCGATAAGAAGACTTGCTCCCTGTTCACCGCATTGAATGACAACTGGAATGGTGATGTCAATGCATATCGCCACTGTTGAGAGACGTACTCGTTTCTGTTTTGCCACATCACTCACACCAAGAATAACACCATTAGCATCACCATCGGGAACAAATGTTGGTGGTGCTAATTTTTCCAAGTTTGCAATAACAGCCCGCAATGAACCCATTTCAGCCCAACCTCGTTAATGATTGTATCCATGACATGTTATCTATTTCTTTAGTCTTTTGCGGAGCAGTAGATACCAAAACTTCAATAGTTTCGTAATCCATCATTTTCCAGACAACGCGCGGAGAAGCAGGAAAGTGACCAAGGAGTCTCATCGGAAGGAAATAAGCCGAGAAGAGGCAGCAGCAGAGGTTCTATCCCTTTGGGAAGAAAACCAGTACGCACTTCGAACCGCCATGGGACAACTGGTAAAAAAGTGGGAAATTAGTCAATGGCAAATCCAAACCGCAATCCACAGCCTTGTTTTTGAAACTATGCGACGATTGAATACTATCGATTTTGTGCTAAACCAAGTTCTCAAAAAATCAACCATCACAGAGTTAGACCCACTAACACGTAACACCTTGCGCGTAGCAGCTTACCTTATTCTGTATAGGGAAGAAGTTCCTGCCCTCGTTACTAACGAGGCCGTCTCGATTATTAAACGGCGTCGGAATAAACGACTAGCAGGATTTTGTAATGCTGTACTTCGGAAGGTTCAGCAGATTAACCTAGAAGACACCATAACATCCTCCAACGAGCAAGGCAACCGGGAATACGAATATTGCGTACCC
>JAEOSA010000236.1 GCA_016840595.1 Candidatus Hermodarchaeota archaeon
CGCGGTTTTCCACTTCGTCTCTTTAGCTAATTGCAGGAGTTGGAAGTTGTAATTGAGAAAGAGTCTAGCTAGCTGAGGATGCTCTCTGAGGCGGGTCAACTTGGTAATGAGGGGGGGAACATCAGAATCTTTTAATGCCAGATAATCACTTTTTACGAGCTGTTGGTATCGTACATCTAAGTTTGCTAGATATTCAACCAGTATGTCTGGCTGCTGAGCTTTTACTACGCCCAATAGATGGTCGAAACTCTTCAGACGGAGTCCCGCATGTTCTAGGGGCTGATATTCCTCAATTTTTTCGTCCATGATCTCTGGGCGACATTCTCCAATGCGCGTGAACTTCATCACTAACCACCTTCATTGATTCTGGATTTTACTCAGAATATTAGAATTGTATTATTTTGAAATGGAGAGGACCATTCTTCCTGGGGTGTTTAATAAGTCTTCAGAAAGGGGAAGTGATCCTTTCTATGGTAATGCAAAAAAGTGTTGGTGGATACAAAATAATTGAGGAGCCAAATTATGCCAATTGTTCATGTTCATCTATGGAAAGGATTCTCAGAAGAAAAGATCAAGGAGATAATTGAAGGAATCACGAATGTTTTTACAAAAATCGGTATCCCCTCACGTGCAGTAGAAGTACTTATTCATGAAATTCCTAAAACACATTGGGGAATTGATGGTAAACCCGCAACACAATCATTGAAGGAATGGCAACCACCTGAATAAATCTTCAACTACTCATCGTAATTCTCTGATTCATCACATCCTTCACAACGTGGTGATATTTCCTAAACAAATTAGCTTGCGTTCGAGTAATGAAGATCCGATATGCTATTACTCACAAACTCAATCCTTACTAAACTTTCTTCAGACCACATTTATATGCGTTCCAGCAGCTATAGCCCGCTAAGTGTCCCCTAAAATGCTTAGAATCAACAAAGGCTAGGTGTTCTAATCTGTAGGATATTATGCCACCGAGTCCAAATATAGAATAGTCCTTGATTACACTGGATGTACGTGAAATGAAAAGAAGAATGAAATTATTGGTTGGGGTGGCGTTTATCATAATTGTTACCACAAGCCTTGTTGCAGCTGGGATCTTCATCTATGATAACCAGCCCGATGTCATTTTGGCTGGCAGTTTAAACTTCAACGACTCCGGTCAACACCATGGTGGCTGGGAAGCTACTTGTAATTGGAATGTCTCCCTCGCTGTGAAAGCGGGTTCCGGAATACTAGTTGTCACACCGGAACCAGATTTGATGAATGGCGAAATTTTACTCAAATGGAGTTATCACATCAGTGCATTCCAGATCACTGAGGAACAAATAGTCATGGCCATTGACGGCCATCCAGTTGTCTTAGAATTTGTAGAAAATGACACAATATGGGATAGATTCCATAACCATTACATTTGTGCCATACCTGATCTCTCCCCAACTATTTTCCCAGGGCTAATGAGTCATTATTATGTCGAGTTGCGTCTGGCCTTCCCTGTACATTATATCCCCCCGTTATATTAGATTCCCTTAAAGAAACTGAAGTAGCCGTGATGTGACACTCTGAGGTAAGGTTCCTACTAGGAAGTTGTACTACCAAACCATCCGAAGGTGAAAAACCACACAGCATGCATTATGATGAAGTTGATGAACGTTATTTCTGGACTGAATAGAACTTCAAGCTTGTCACCTCTGTTAGGAAAGGTAACATTAAAAATCAGATATGCTTCTACTCATAGAGCCACATCTTATGGCTCGTTTTTCATTTAGGCTCTATCGTTCCTGATTTTAATAAGATGAAAATGATTGCGGTGAAAAGGAGTGAATCTATCAGGATTTCAAATAGCCCATGAATAATTCGAAGTAAAACGGGAAATGTAGGATTTGGTAGGAACATTGCGATACTTGGCAAGTAGAGTACAAATGCAAGCAGTAGGTATAGTTCTTTGGTTTCTACCTTGAGTGACACGAGAAGAGGCAACAAGGCTATAATGTAGAGAAATCCGCGTGATATCTCTACAAGAAATATCACCCATACTGGAGGAATAGTGAGGCCTGTCCCCATATCTAGATAGAAGGGGAGAACGATTGGGCTAATGAGTGTGCCAATACCATAGTAAATCACCAAGTAGAGGAAAGCAGTCAATATGAAACGCCAGAGCCAGTGATACCATGGGCGTTCAGTGAAGTAGTTCTTGAGTTCTGTTCGAAACGATTGTTCTGTAGTATTGGGAGGAAAAAGGAATCCGATGAAAAGCGCGTGTAGGAAGCTGATTAGAAGCCCCATCATCGCGGCTGCAAGAAGCAACGCTTCCGTAAGCATCGTGGTGAAAAAATAGCCTTCAATCATGGTAGTAAACCATTGAATAATGAACAGTAGAAGCCACCCAATCCCGATACGTACTAATCGCCGATAGTTCAACCGTGTGAAAATTAGTCCAAATACGACCCCCACTGCAATTCCAATGATCAAATCGATGGCTACTTGCTCTAAAAGATATGGACCAGCCATAGTTAGTGTCAGGTCAGTCAGAACAAATAACACTGCAAAGATTATAATTCGTAAAAGGAATTTTTTATCGATGATTTCTTTTGGCTGCATCAACATAACTTCCTTGAACTGTGAATAAAATACCAAATATCTGATTTCACAGATTGTGATGCCTAATTTTCTTCTTGTACAAATAGACTCCTATGGCTACACTAATGATGCACAAAGTAGATACGACTACAATTACAACGGGATGAAGCGGGTTGAAAGGAGAAGAGTAGAAATTCTCATCTATCCTGACAGATTTTATTAAGAGAGTTCCCTCTACACCGGTCATGTAGCTGATATCCAACAGCTTGAATGACCACCATTGAGCCAATTCAGCTAATAGATTAATTTTCTTTTGTTGTTGATAATTTTCTCCATAATTAAGATAGAGAGCAAGATTTACTGGATCAAAGATGTTGCTATAGAGCGTATGGCACATACCCTCCAAATGGACGGCGTAAAGAAGGTCTGCACACGCTTGAACGGTGAGGTCGTCTTCAGTTTCAATTTGGCTTAACATTTGCTCCGCTGTTTCGTAGCGGTAACAAGGGTAATCATATGCATTACTTGAGTCATTAAGATTGAAATTTGTGGAGATGAGGAAATTTCCAGTTTTTCTGGTGAATGCCCATCTATTCGTGGATGGATTAACACTCAAAACCACTGCGTCTCCTGAAGCATCAGCATAATGGAGTTGTCCCCCCATTGAAGTATTCCACTCGTAGGTC
>JAEOSA010000237.1 GCA_016840595.1 Candidatus Hermodarchaeota archaeon
ACTCCCATCGTGCAGATGATATCGCTACAATCATTCGGATTGCTGAGGAATTTAATTTACGACTTGTCATCATTCATTGCACTGAAGGGCATAAAATCGCGAAACATCTAGCAAAGAAAAAAGTTCCAGCCGTGATTGGACCCACCATGTTGTGGGTTTCCAAACCTGAAACCCGTGAACGTGGCTTTAAAACAGCGGTCATCCTCAATGACGCTGGCGTAAAAGTCGCCTTACAAACAGACTCACTGACACCAATGAACTACTTCCCACTGCTTCCGATGTATGCTATCAAACATGGGATGAGCCGAGAAGATGCACTAAAATGTGTCACCATTAATCCCGCTGAAATCCTCAACCTCCAAGACCATGTTGGCTCACTCGAACCCGGCAAAGATGCTGATATCGTGGTCTGGACTGGACATCCCTTCGAATTCTATAGTGAAGTAAGTGAAGTCTACATCAACGGCAAGAAAATACCCATTGAAGGGTAACCTACTCAATCATCACGGGACCTTCTTGATGATCTCTGCATACTGTTCCTTAGTGAATGCCTTGAGAGTCGTCGTTCGTATATTACCAGCTGAACCCAAGCCAAGGAGGAACCGCATCGCCACCTCATCATTGGGAGCCTCAGCAATTCCGATATAATCATATTCACCGAATGTTACATAGAATCCCAGTAACTTTCCACCAAGCCGTTCCATGTACTTGATGCCGGTTTCGATTCGTTTGGGCGCATCCTGAAGTTCTTTGACGCCTTTTTCAGTTAATTTCATGAGAGTGATATAAATCGGCATAACCTTTCACCTCAAAGTAAAGTTTAGGAATAGTTTTACTTAAGCTTTTAATAATGTTGACTTAAATCAAGGTTTACATCACTAATGTAAAACAATTAATGTGAAGCTGACAAGTTTTAGCTTACCCAAACTATTCTCAAGATTAGAAGCTTTAACTCTTTGTTGACCTAAAAAGAACCTACCACCAGAGAGGCAGATTTATTGATCTTGGCGTAAACCGTCTTAATCGCCTCTCGGAATGGAAGCGTATTGTTGAGGAAGCCATCCTTATATTCATCGGACGTCATTTCGATGGCTTGGGCGCGATGATTACAGGTCGAATACTTGATGTCATAATATAATACGTCGCCAAATAATACAATCCTTAATGATTGTCATTTTTTCATATTTTTATAGTCAGCACACTATACTATGCTCTCAGATCTATTTCGGATTGGTCCGATGTAGGAAGAGGGCGCAAAATGCGGTTTCGGAAGCTATCCTATGCTTTGATAGTCATAATTCTGCTTTTCCAGCTTCTAGGCCCGTATTTTCCTTCCTGGTTGAATCTTAAATATCAACCATCCACCAGAGGACAGAACCAGCATATCTATTCCTCGTATACTTCCAGTGGGGAAGGTGTGAAAATTTCCACATCTCAAAAGATTTCGACGATATCTGGAAAAACGATTCCTGAAGAAATTCCACTTTTTGTAAATGACCTGAGAGGTGGAGACAAAATTGCCCTCCAGTTACAAAATTACTCATTTCTACAGAAAAATGATTATCTCAAAGAAGACAAAATCCCAGCCATAGTGTTAGTGGGATCGAGCATTAGCCACAATACTTTTGCTTTGAACCCATTAACTGCATCTCTGGTTACTTCATTAAGTGCCAAATTGATAGCCTTTGATTGCCATATCATCTCCACTTTCACATGTTTTCCCTTTCTAACCGTCGAATTACCCTACCGTGAAATAATCAATCTCGCACGTCAGGATTTTATTGCACACGTTTTCCTGGACACGAAAGTCCAACCGTGCTTAGATGAGAGTGTACCCCTAATCAAACCACCCACGGAATGGAATCAACTTGAATCTCAATTCGGATTTCCAATTAACGGAAGTGGAATACGAATCGCCATTCTTGACTCAGGCATAGATACGACCCATCCCGATCTCGATGATTTTGATGATAATCCCGCTACTACTGATCCAAAGGTAATCGCAGAAGCCTGTTTTACTGGAGAAGGATATACTCATGATAACCGTGGTCATGGAACCCATTGTGCAAGTATTGCTGCAGGAACAGGAAATGCATCCGGATACCAATATGTGGGTGTAGCACCTGGTGCTTCTCTTTTGAACGGCAAAGTAATTCACGATTTAGGATACGGGACAACTTCGTGGAGTATTAGTGCCGTGGAATGGGCGGTTGCCCAATCGGCAGACATCATTAGTATGAGCTATGGTTCCGATCCATGGGGAGGGAGTGGGAATGGCACAGATCCACTTTCCCTGACGGTCGATTGGGCAGTGAACCAAGGAGTTATTTGCACCATTGCCGCAGGACGTTTTGGAAGCTGGGGAGAATTCTCAATTGCTACACCTGGAGTCGCAAAATTAGCAATAACTGTGGGATCTACAACTCAAGGAGATATAGTGACTCTGTCTTCGGGTCGAGGCCCCACTGGGGACTTTAGACTTAAACCGGACGTGTGTGCACCGGGATACTTCATTGTCGCAGCTCGTGCAAACAATTCGGATATGGGCATCCCCGTCAATGAGTATTACACTAGTGCTTCGGGAACATCCATGGCAACACCCCATGTTGCTGGGGCTGCAGCACTCATTCTACAAACCCACCCCACTTGGAATCCCATGATGGTGAAATCTGCATTAATGGGTAACGCAAAACCGCTTGAGAATACAGAGCTCTGGAAACAGGGAGCAGGGCGAATCCAGATATGTGAAGCCTTGAACACTAGCTTGCTCATAATTGAGCCTAGCACTAGTCTAGGCGCATTTAACAATACAGCGATAAGCGCGAATACAACTCTCCTTCTCATGAATCTAGCTGACACGCCTAACCAAGTGAGCCTCTCCACCTACACACAATGTGACCAGCTCGAAACCAACGGTGTGAACGTGAATGTATCCTCCCTCTCAATCCCGGCTTTAGCAAACCGGAGTATCCTTCTCACTGTTGAACTCGATGATGTAGCTCCTGCAGGCTTTTATCAAGGTCGAATCACCTTCTCCACCTCCCAAAATAACAAAACGGCCCCCTATTTCTTTATCAGAATGTCCCCACCTATCTGGAATCAGCAACCAACAGACCAACTTGCCGAATATGGATACATATTGCAATATGCCCTCGATGCATCAGACCGGGATGGTCTCGACACATGGTGGGCTAATGATACAACCTCTTTTTCCATTGATTCATCAGGAATTCTAACTAACCAGACTGAATTAGCAGTCGGTGAATATG